>NZ_JADYVV010000032.1:0-97900 GCF_020194035.1 Bradyrhizobium sp. BRP56 | reverse complement strand
CACGCGGCACCAAACTGGAGCGGTGGAGTGCTTGCTGCATGGCGCTGATTCTCCCCAATCAAAGCGCCAGACATCTCTCGAACTGCATCAAAAGTGAGTCAGAGCCAAATTTGAACGCCGATTGACACTTCGAGGATTTCCAGGAGGTCATGACGGGCGCCGGCACCGAGCGGCTCGAGCCTCCAATCATCGAGGATCAGCAGATCGACACGGCCGAGGCCGCGCAACAGGCGTGGATGGCGGCCGTCGCCGCGCGCGAGAGCGAGGTCATCGAACAGCCGCGGAACACGTTGATAGAGCACGGAGCGATTGTCGCGGCAGGCCTTGTGGCCGAGCGCCGAGGCGAGCCAGCTCTTGCCGACGCCGGCCGGGCCGCAGATCAGGAGATTGACGTGGTCGTCGATCCAGCGTCCCTCGACAAGCTTGGCAAACAGTGGGCGGTCGAGGCCGCGCGGGGTGCGGTAGTCAATGTCCTCGACGCACGCCTGCTGGCGCAGCTTGGCGTAGCGCAGGCGAGTGGCGAGCCGTTTGTCGTGCCGCAGCGAGGCTTCACGTTCGAGCAGCGGAGCAAGCCATTCGGCGTGACCGAGGCTGCCAGCCTCACCGGCGGCTTCGATGTCGGCGAAGGCCTTGGCCATGCCGTGGAGGCCGAGGGCGTTGAGGCGGTCGAGGGTCGGATGGGTGAGCAAGGGACGGTCTCCTAATTGTAGTAGCGCGGTCCGCGGATGTTGGCATGCAGGATCGGCGCATCGTCCGCGGAGCGCTGGTGAGCAGGACGCCGATCGAGATTGTTGGCGAGGATCGACTTGACCGAGCCATAGGTGCGCGCACCGATGTCGATCGCCCGCGCAGCCGCGGCGTCCAGCCGTTCGCGCCCGTAGGACGCGGCGAGCCTGAGGATGCCGAGGCAGGCGCGGAAGCCTTGTTCGGGGTGCGAGCGCTCGTCGAGAATGAGGTCGCACAATGCGCTGGTTCCCGGCCCGATCGCGGCGGCGTCCTGGCGGATACGCCCGATGGTCCAGCCGGCGTAGCGCCGATGGCTGGAGGCCATGTGCTCCGGCACGGTGGTGTGCTTGTGATTGCCACTCATGCGCTGATGCGCGGCAATCCGCTCGCCCTTGTGGAAGACCTCGACGGTGCGGGCGGTGAACCGCACCTCGACCTCGGCACGCGCGAAGCGATGCGGAACGCTGTAATAACGCTTCTCCACCTCGACGTGGTAGTCGAGGCTGACGCGGCGGATCCGCCACTCCGCGAGGACGTATGGGCTTGCCGGCAACGGCTTGAGCGCCGGCCGGTCGACCTCCTCGAGCAGCCGGCGGCGCGTCACGCCGAGCCGTCGGATCGGCCGCTCCTCGTTGAGCCTGGTGAGCAACTCGCCGATCGCTGCGTTGACCTCGGTGAGGCTGTAGAAGACGCGGTGGCGCAGGCGGCCGAGCAGCCAGCGCTCGATGATGAGGACAGCCTGCTCGACCTTGGCCTTGGCAAAAGTTGTCGACTGCAGGTCATGCGGGTACGACCCGGCAAAAGGTGCGGATCACGCATCCCTTCCATCCGCTTTGCGGTCGCAAGTTCGAGCTGATCTGTCGGCGCCGTCATTGGGGCGAAGACCGGCTGGTCTATGAGGGCCAGAACGGTCGACTTTGCACGATCGCGAGCGCCTGGACCGATATCGATCCACCCGACGAGTTCCGGCTGATCGCTGCGGGTAGAGCAGCCTTTTGCGCGGCTGACCTGTTGGCGCTTTGTGACGCGCTGGACCGGCTCGCGGAGAGCGTCGGCGTCGGCGTTGCGTAAACATAAATACGCCGTGTGTGTAAAGATAATGGCGCCGTACCGTCGAGGCAGCCTGGCGTATCACTACGCCAATAGTAGCCATATATTTGAATA
The DNA here is from genome assembly GCF_020194035.1 of Bradyrhizobium sp. BRP56. Lineage (NCBI taxonomy): Bacteria > Pseudomonadati > Pseudomonadota > Alphaproteobacteria > Hyphomicrobiales > Nitrobacteraceae > Bradyrhizobium > Bradyrhizobium sp. BRP56. The sequence goes on along the minus strand of NZ_JADYVV010000032.1, from coordinate 96,010 downwards.
TTGCGTTGATATCTTCATTGACACTCAATATATAGAGGCGTATTTATATTTACGTCAGATTGAGGCCGAGCATGGCCAGGAACAAGCGGGATCCGAAGAGCGAGGCGCTGGCGCAAGACGGCGTCCTCAATCCAAATCCCGAAGCCGTCCGCGATCCCTCGTTCGTCAGCAACCCATTCTTCGATGCCAAGGACCTGGTGCAGGTGCGCTACGAGATGGTGCGACGTCACCAAGTCGACGGCATAGCAATCAGCGAGGCCGCCGAGACATTCGGCGTAACGCGCCCGACCTTCTACAAGGCGCAGAGCGCCCTGCAGACCGCCGGGCTTGCCGGCCTGTTGCCGAACCGGCGAGGCCCCAAGGGCGGCCACAAGGTCTCTGCCGAGGTCGTTGCGTTCGTCGCCGCTCTCAAAGCTGCAAGACCCGAACTGACGACGTCGCACTGCCTAGATGCGATCGAGGCGCGGTTCGGCGTCAAGGTGCATAGACGCAGCCTGGAGCGGGCGCTGGCGCGCAAAAAAAAACGACTCAACCCAGCTTGATCGTCGCGCCTGCGGACGCAGCGGACAGCTACGAGATCCTACGCGCCGCCGCATTGCGTGCCGAGTTCACGGCCTGCCCAGGTCTCATCATTCTTCGTCGACGGGGATTGGCAGCGTGGGTCCGAGCGCGCGGACAAGAGGTCGATACGGAGGCGGCCTGCCACGACCATCGGCTCGCGCACTCGGCCCCAGACAATCCGTCGTCCCCAACAGGTGACGTCACGCGCCTCATCGCCGGCATCCTCGTCGCCATCGCAATGGAGCCCTTCCATGCCTGAGCTTAAAGTCACCGCCGACCATCTCAAGCGCGACGTTTACCTCTATGTCCGCCAATCGACCCTTCGCCAGGTCGCCGAGCACGGCGAGAGCACCCAGCGCCAATATGGATTGCGGGATCGAGCGGTTGTGGCCGGCTGGCCGATCGAGCGCATTCACGTCATCGATCGCGATCTCGGCAAGTCCGGATCAAGTATGACAGCAGGCGACGGCTTCCAACAACTGGTGAGCGAGGTGGCGCTCGGCAAGGCCGGTATTGTCATGGGATTGGAGGTATCGTGCCTGGCGCGCACCTCGGCCGACTGGCACCGGCTCATCGAGCTTTGCGCATTGACGGCGACGCTCATCCTTGACGAAGACGGTATCTACGATCCAGCCAGCTTCAATGATCGCCTCTTGCTCGGCCTCAAAGGCACGATGAGCGAAGCCGAGCTGCACATCCTCAAAGCACGCATGCGTGGTGGTCAGCTCAACAAGGCCCGCCGCGGCGAGCTCGAGATGTGTCCTCCGGTCGGGCTGGTTTACCGGAACGACCGGACGATCGGCCTCGATCCCGACATCCAGGTGCAGAACGCAATTCGTCTCGTGTTCGATACCTTCGAGCAGACCGGAAGTGCGATGCAGACGGTCCGCTTCTTCCGGGAGCAAGGTTTGCTGTTCCCGCGCCGACTCCGGACAGGACCGAACAAGGGTGATCTCCTTTGGGCGGCGCCGCACCATGCGCGCGTTCTGCAGGTGCTCCACAATCCACGCTACGCCGGCGCTTTTGCGTATGGCCGAACGCGCATACGGCACCGGCCTGATGGTGGCACCAGTGTCGTCAAGGTTGCCAGGGCCGATTGGCAGTTCGTTATGCCGGGGATGCACCAGGGCTACATCGATTGGGAGCGCTTCGAGGCCAACCAGCGGCGGCTCGCCGACAACGCTCGTGCCTTCGGTGGCGAGCGGCGGTCGGGACCGGCGCGTGAGGGACCGGCGCTCCTCCAAGGCCGCGTGGTCTGTGGCCTGTGTGGCGAACGCATGGGTGTGCGCTACAGCCAGGAGCACGGCAGCACCGTCCCAACCTATCTGTGCCAGGCGAACGCGGTACGCCGCGCGGGATGGACCTGCCAAACGGTTCCCGGGAAGATTGTCGATGCGGGGATCGCAGACTTGATGATCGAGCTGATGACGCCGATGACGCTGGCCGTCACCCTTGAGGTGCAGCGCGAGCTTGAGGCGCGCGCCGCAGAGACCGATGCAGCGCGTCGCCAGCATGTCGAGCGGATGCGCTATGAAGCCGAGCTTGCGCGTCGACGCTACATGAAGGTCGATCCCGACAACCGGCTCGTCGCGGATTCACTCGAGGCCGAATGGAACGACAAGCTGCGCCGTCATGCCGATGCCGACGAAGACTACAAGCGCCGGAACAAGCAGCAAGCTGCGGCCCTCAGCGCACAAGCCCAGCGACGCATCCTTGACCTCGCCGAGCAGCTTCCGCGGATTTGGCAAGATCCGCGAGTTGACTCCCGCGAGCGCAAGCGCATCGTGCGTCTGCTCATCGACGACGTAACCTTAATCAAGTCGCAAACCATCACGGCCATGTGCGCCTGTCTGGCGGCGCCACGCGTACCTTGGTGCTCGACCGGCCGCTACCCATCGCCCAGATCCGCAAGTTCAAACCTGAACTCGTCGCCGAGGTCGATCGTCTCCTTGACCACCATTGCGATCGCGAAGTCGCCGAGATTCTCAATAATCACGGATGGCGTACGTGGGAGGCAAAGGCGTTCAATCTGAAGAAGGTTGCCTTCATTCGCTGCGCCTACAAACTTGCGAGCCGATATGAGCGGCTGCGTCGACGTGGTATGCTCACGACGCGCGAGATCGCCGCCAAATTCTGCGTCTCCGAGACAGCCGTACACACGTGGGGTCGCCAGGGGGTCATCAAAAAATGCTATACTGATAGCCTGAACCGGGGCCTGTGGGAGATCCCACCTGGCATGACGATCCGCAAGGGCTGCGGTGGGCGCGGCGCCCGCCCGGCGCAGCTCACCTCCATCACCGCGCCATCAAAGGAATAAGGTGCAGTATGAAGCGCTCGCCTTATCCCGCGGCTTGCGCGGCCGCGCCGGCAGGACGGCCGTGCCGTAATGCGCGGCCATCTCCGCATAGGTGCGATTGATCTGCGGGTCGTAGAGGCTCGCCTTGATGACTGCGACTTTGGTGTTGTCAGGCACCAAGAGCGCCGGGACGCCGCCGATCGCCGCGAAGGCGCCAACATGGGCGCTGATCCAGTCGGCGAGCCCCTGCGTCCACGTCGCCTGCGCGTAGGTGAAGCTCGAGGCGCCGAGCACGGCGACGAAGATCTCCGCATCGCGTACAACCCCGGTTTCGCGATCAACGATCATGATCTTCTTGCCGGAGTAATCGACAAAGACCTTGTCGCCGGCCGGATGGTCCTGCCGCATCGTCGGAGACAGCCGCCGGTCGAATTCTCGGAATAAATCGCAGAACCGGCTGTAGCCATAACCTTCCGGGTGGACCGCCCGGTACTCCTCCCACAGCACCATCAGATTGACGCCAGGCCGCTTCAGCTCACAGGCCAGCGAGGCCCAATCCGGCTCCCGGTGCCGGCGAAAGCCGCGCCTGACGCCGGCATGGGCAAACAGACGTTGTTCAAGAACGGCGTCGGTCAGATCGCCCGCCAAAGGCCACGCCAGCCCGGATGTCGCATGGTCAGTTCTCTCTTGGCCGGCATCCGCTTCCCCACGTTGATCAACGCGGGACTCGATGCCTGAGGGACTGACCCAAACGAAAACGCCGACTTCCAAAAACCCGGCCGGCTTCAAATCGGAACGATGGCCGGCTTCAAGTCGGAATACCCGGCCGGAATAAATCGGAATCCGCACGCAAATTGTCGGCGAGGATGGTGGCGATGTATTCCAAATACCTTCGCAAGGTGTGCGCAGCGCCAGACAGTCGGAGCGTTTCAGCTTATCCGAGGTGACGCCGGCTTTGATTGAAGCTCCAGGCGCCAGATCGCGCAGCGGTTCAAGCTTTAGCAGTGTGCGGCGCTCGTTCAGAGCGGCAAGCAGGTCGGATTCGCTGGGCGTTCTTAATCCAAAATGCTGAAAGAACTCCTGCTTAGCGCGGCTGTCATCGGTATCGGCCCTCGTCGCCTCTTTCTTAGTGTCATTCATCACTCTTAGGAGCGACGTTCGGGCTTTCTCGACCTGTTCCAGCCGCAACAAGGTCTGAACATCCGTCGATCGCTTCCCGGGAGGCGTGAGAATGTATTTAATGATTTGATGCCTTGAGAGCGCGAACTCGGGATGTGTTTCGAGCTTCGTGACGAATTCCCGCGTCTTTGCATCGTTCGGAGTGATTGTCGGCGTCGAGGGCGATTTGACGCTCCGTTCGATGGTAATGCTCTTGCCGAGACTCAGCGCGTAGCCGGTGATCTTGACCACGGCCCTTTCCGGCTTCTTATTTGAATCGACGTGCGGCGCGTGCGCTTTCACGCTCAGATCGGCTGTGCCCTCTCCACCTACACCAACTGGCCAGCCTTACCGCACGACGTGCGTCATTATTATCCAAACCAGCAGGACGGCGCTTAAGACCGCAATGCCAATACCGATGCGAGCCGCGGTTGAATAGGAACGGAAGCGTGGTTGTTTGAACATGCGACTTCTTCTCTTGTCCCTTGACGCGAGCGGCGTACCGCTGATACGTCCTAATTCCGTGGCGCGAGTTCTTTCTTTAGGTATGCGAGCTTGACGAACCGGTTCCGGATTGCGGCCTCACGCCGCGCTTTAGCTCTCTCGCGATTTCTCTCGTAGCTCGCCCGGCTTCCCGCAGTTCGGCGTCGACGCTTCGCCTGCAAGCTCGCGAACTCTTACGCGACAAGGTCTCGTCTGAGAATGCTGACCCGTTTGTTCAGTGCTCGGCGCAACGCATTGCCCTCACATGTCGTCATCCTGCCAGCAGACCGCTCGGACACACAATCCACCATGACCCGTTGAATCTCGACTAGTGTCATACTTTCGATCTGGGCAATGCGTTTCTTAACGTCGGCGCGCAAGTTGGCAGTCTTTTTAGACATCGTCAGATCCTGATGCTCCACGGAGTCCAGCCCGAAAGGCTACCGACGTTTGACGGTACAGCATCAACAGTGGATCGGGCTCCTACCTCCTCTGGGGGGGGGCGACCGGATCAAGTCAGAGGGACAGGCAAGGGCTCTATCGCGCCGAGCAGGATGAAACCGACGCGACGGCTTACGCCATTCAAGGCTGCCGACCTCCAAGAGATAAATCGAAAGCACGACCTTCTGTTAGCCCGGCATTCAGGGCTTCTGTTAGCCCGGCATTCAGGGCGCCGCATGCCACGGGCCCACGACGGAACGATCGTGACAAGTCGCTCCAATGAGCGTTGGTGCGTAACGGAGAATCCAGGGGCGCTGCCAATTCAGAGACTGGCATTAACTCGACATTGCGTTTACCGCGGTAGCCTTGGTTTTCTCAAAAATCTCATTCCCAAGGCGGAAGAGCAACCGACAAGCAGCGCTCGTTTTCCAGCCGAACCTATATGCCCGTTAGGCGAGTGCCGGACTTTTTCCATACTTCACTTGATCTGCTTTCCGGTTTCGTCGGCCACTTTGAGCGACAGGTCGGCGATCCGACGGCTACCCTCCAGAGCAATTTCCACAGACTCCCGCACAATATCACTTTGTGCGGCTACAAATTCCTGAGGGGTCTGGCAGGTCCACAGCTCGCTGATGTAGTCCATGTTCTTCCCGACTTGATGCCGAACCATCTGGCTGTACTCTTGAGAAATTCCATTCATCACTTTGGCGGCAGCATTACTGGTGTAAAGGATCTTTTGCGCGTTGCGCGCCGACCGTTCCGTTGCCTCTTTTGCCCGTTGCACCCCTTCTCCCGAGACCCCGAGCGTGCGACCAAGTTGCTCGGTAGAGCGTCCCACGGCTAAGGTCGTCGCTTCCAGGCCGATCCGCCATGCGTTCTGCACCGTCTCAACGTTCTGCTTAAGAAAGTTGGAAGTTGATCGGGCCGTTTCTTCTCCGGCTTGAGCGGCACCTTGCCCGACATGCGCAGTCTGATCAGCTGCAGCTTGTCCGGTACGGCTGGTCTGCTCAGCAGCCCGCTCGCCGGCACGGCGAGCGGCATCATCTGTCCCTGGTGTAGACTTGTCGTCCTGGCGTAAGTTTGCCATGCTTGTTCTCCATTTTCTGCGAGTTCCTGACTTGCTTAGCACCGTCAATTGCACTTTTCAGGTCCTTCTGGCCTTATGTTCGGGACAGGTTTCTTCCAAAACGGCTCTACTTACTTAGCTGAGAACTGAGAACAGCGAACCTACTAATTCTAGCACCTCTGCACAGTGATTATGGCTTTGGAAGTGGGCGGATAGACGCGGCCCTAACCCCGGTCGCGGCCACCAGCACGAGATCGTCGCCGGGATGCAACCCGTCGATTTGGACCACCAGAGGGTCGAGCGCGGACAGATCCGCAGCCATGAAGTCGGCCAGCCCCGCCGACACATTGATCAGCATCAGTTCATCGCCCAGCGACCGAGCCGTTCCTCATGCGCGGCCGTTTCCTAGCTCGGGACCGTGACCTCGCGACCCTTCGCGCCTGACCCACGGGCGCTCGCGCGAGAAGTTGCCGAAGACCGTGACGGTCTCGGCCCTGGTCAAGTGATCCCGCTTCGTTGTCATCAGCCTTGCTATCGACCTCGCGGCGGGAATCTTCTGCAATTGTTGATCGCTGGCTTTTTCAGCGTGCCGCCGCCGCGTGGTCCATTCGGTGACCATCGTAAAGAACCTTGCTCCTTCAGCCGGCGTCAGAGTGCGGCGCCGTTGCGACAACCGCCTGTCCATTGCGTCTCTAAGAACGGCAGCTGGTTGTCGAGCGTGCTCAGACGCAGCGCCCGTTTGCCGACCGCCTACGTCGGCGGAATTCGCAACCTCCCATTTGATACCTAGGCGATTCGCTATGTTGTTTTGCGCGGCAAGGCGCTGAAGCTGCTCGGGAACTATGTACGCCTCGTCGGCACTTGCATTGGTGCTGCCGGCAACGGCCAGAAACGTCGAAACAATTATGCTCTGCTAAACGCGGCAAGTTCGATGGTTGTGACAAGTAGGCCACCAAGGAGAGACGAGCTATCTTCGCCGATGTGCCCCTTTGTTACCGCCCTGTCAGCGGCCGCTCGTTGCCTCTCTGGGTCATACGGGAACGCGCGTGATATCAAATCCCTGCGCCGCGGCGTTACTGAGAGCGATTCTCTTATCGGACGTCATTGCTCCGCGCATCCTTCCTAGACTCGGAAACTTGCCATGCAAGCGCATTAAAGGCCTTGCGCATGCTACTCAGCGCCAGTCGCGATCGCACTCAGAGGGCGAAAATCAACTCAGGCCTTGGCAAGCTGTCCAACGAACCTCCGCATCACTTGCTCCGGACGGCGGGAGCCAAGCGGTTCTGGTTCAGTCTTCTTCATAACGGAAATGTGGCCCGCCCATGTTGACCAAGTCGTAGATCGGCCCTTGATGCTCTTCTCTCTCAGGCAATTGCAGACGCGAGAAATCATTGGCGGTTGTGCCCGAAGCTGTCTATTTCTCTCGCCGCCCAACCAATTCTGGTAGGTGCCTTGCGGATCTTCTCGGGGATACAGCTCCTGCAAGAGCAGAAAGGATCCAAAAATCAATCAAAGGACCAAACCAAAGCACAACCTACGTCGAAAGGATCAACATTTATCGATCGTGTTTGGGACGCGGTCAGCGTCTTTGCGCGTTTGATGGAGCGGAAACACGGAAACACATTGAGCAGCGACGCTGCGAGTTTACGTGCTATCATCGTCAGTCCCCGTTTTAGTCTTTGCTGTTGCGCACGGGCGACAGCTGCCTGCATCGGAGCGCCGGTCATGTCTGCACCACCCAAGCTTGGCATCCTGGCCATCATCGGAACCGGAATCCAAGGAGGACGGCAGTTGACCAGAGAGGCGGTCACGCGGATTAAGAGTGCCGACGTGATCATGTTCTGCGTGTCCGAGCCACTAACCCGTGACTGGCTGCTTGAGCTGCGCCCAGACGCCGAGGATCTCTCGCGCTTTTATGCGGATGGCAAGGATCGGCGCACCACCTACGAGGAGATGGTTGAGAGCATGCTCGAGCCGGTTCGCCAGGGCAAGTCCGTCGCGGCGGCGTTCTATGGCCATCCAGGCGTCTTTGTCTCGCCCTCACATGAGGCCGTCAAGCGCGCCCGGCACGAGGGCTATCGCGCCTTCATGCAACCTGCCATCTCCGCGGAGGCTTGCCTTTACGCTGACCTTGGCATCGATCCGGCGGAGCACGGCTGCCTGTCCTTTGAGGCGAGCGAGTGGCTTGTTTTCGGCCACAGGCTTGATCCGAGCTGCGTCGTGATTCTATGGCAGGTCGATTGCGTCGGCGAGGCCAGCTATCAGAGCGATGGCTACAACGGTGCGCATGTGCCGCTCCTTATCGAGAGCCTCCTACGCTATTATGACGCTGATCACATTGGATATCTCTACCATGCACCCGTCCTGCCGATCGGCCGCTCAAAGGTTTGGCCGGTGAAAATCCGTGAACTGCACGAGACATTGCGGCGGTACAGAACCGCCGGGACGCTGTTCATCCCACCGGCGGCAGAGCCGCCAGTCGACCTCGATATGGCGCGCCGCCTTGGCATACCTGCCGACGAACTTGAAAGGGATATTCACATGCCGCCCTGGGGTGTCGATCCGCGCTTCCAGATTATCATGGGCAACACGGCCGAGCCGGAGCCTCACCGGTGACCAGCGAGCCAGCGACGCCTGTCTGCGTACAGCGGAGAGTCAATTTCTCCACGGGTGCACTATGGGATGCCTTTATCGGCGCCCGCCCGGAGGTTTGGCGATTTGAGATTCCCTTGCCCCTCCTCGATCCCGCGCCTCTTGCGAAGGTCTCCGCTTACGACTGGGCAGCGATCGTCCGCTCCGATCTCTTGCTGGACGCCGAGGATGCGCATGCGGGATTCTTTGCAAGAGTTGAACAGGCGCTGGCGCAGGGGCCCGGTTTCGCGCTGCTCAGCCGCATCCCCGTCGAGACCCTTTCCTTCCGCGAGGCGCGCTTGCTCCACATCATAACGGCGAAGAGGTTTGGACGCTTGCGCCCGCAGGATGTCTCAGGATCCTACCTCTGCGACGTGGTCGACCCAGACATGCCCGACCACGTGCAGAGCGACGAGCAAGTTGCGCTCGGACGACGCTGGAATGACTTGCCCTGCCATACCGACCACGCCTTCGGCCGTGACCCTCCGCGCCGCCTCGCCTTCCTCTGCTTCCGCGCGGCGGAGGCGGGCGGCGCGGTACGGCTCGCTAGTGCGGCGACGCTGCTCGCACGTGTCGCGAAGATGGCGCCCGGCCTTGTTGAGGACCTGCGGCGCCCCGTTCCCTTTGACGTGACGCGACAAATTGACCCTGCCGACGAGGCACTCGACGCTGTCGCGATCCTCGACTCCGATGCTGACGGCACTCGTTTTCGCTATCTCTATCACCAGATCGCTTACGCGCGCCTCGACCCGCGACAGCGCGAGGCGGTAGGAGCTTTGGAGACGGCTCTTGCCGAACCCGGGCTCATCGCCGAACTCATGCTCTCACCAGGTGACGTGCTTTTGATCAACAACGGCATCGTCTTGCATGGCCGGGGCGCTTACCGCAATAGGCAGGTGCCACGTACTCCACGCCATCATCTCCGTCTCTGGTTGATTTAGCTCACGGTTGCCAGTCAACTTGTACCATTACCAGATATGGTAGTTGTCGCTACATTGTTGCAAGCATACTTCTATAGTCAAGATTGATCGTACGAGAGGGCAACATGGCAGAGTCGAAGCTTTACGAGTTTTTGCGCGGACTCAACGACGATTCTAATAAACTCACTGAGTTCGAGAACGATCCAGAGGGCGCTATGAATGCTGCTGGCCTCACTAATGAGGAGAAGGAGGTGGTCAAGAGCGGTGACGAGGAGCAGATCATGCGTCAGCTCGGTGCTCAGGACGCTGCGCAGGCAGCTTTCCGCGTAATTCGCATCCGCAATATCCGCATTCGCTTCGGAGTCTAATCGTGGCGACAGCGAACGCTGTCGCGCGCCTTTTCTGTGAGGGAGTGCCGAGGCGATGGGTTTGCTGACTGTGGTCGGAACCGGGATTAAATCCCTCGCGCACATGACTACGGAAGCGGCCGCTGCAATCCGTCATGCCGACAAAGTGCTCTATGGCGCTGGCGAGCCGCTAACAATCGATTGGATAGTGCGCAACGCTAAGTCCGCCGAATGCCTCGACGTGCTTTACGAAGAGGGCAAAGATCGGATGCTGACCTACAATGCGATGGCGGAGGTGATCCTCTCGTATGTGCGCTCGGGGCTGAAGGTCTGCGTCTCGTTCGAAGGTCATCCCGGTATCTTTGTCGACGTTGCACATCGCTGTATTCGTACGGCGCGGACCGAAGGTTATCAGGCGCGCATGCTGCCCGGCGTCTCGGCACAAGATTGCCTGGTCGCGGATCTTCTTATCGACCCGGCCGAATACGGCTGCCAATCTTTCGAAGCGACAGACTTCCTCCTGCGCGGCTACAAGCCGGACGTAACCAGTATGCTCGTTCTCTGGCAAGTTGGCTGCATCGGGCTCTCGACTTTCTCGCGTAAGCGCCAGCCCAAGAAGAATGTGCGCATCCTCACCGAGGTGCTGGAGACGTCTTATGGCGCGGACCACCCGGTGATTGCCTATCAAGCCGCGCTGTTCTCGGTATCATCGCCGACAATTGTCGAGACGCCGCTACGCCGTCTACCCGAGTACGATCTCGGCCTCGCCACGCTCTACGTCCCGCCGCTCCGTGAGGGCTTGGTGAACCGCGAGTATCTTGCGCGCTTTGGTATCGCGTGAGCGCGCCTTGCTTTCAGCCGATTAGCCTGCGTTCGACGGCGATCAAGAAGGCGTAAGCCGTGGCTGTGTCTCGGAACTGCTCGTATCGACCCGAGCGGCCCATGTGGCCTGTATCGAACTCAGTCTTGAGAAACTGCATGCCGCTCCCGGTCGACATAGTCCGCATGCGTGCTATCCATTTCGCCGGCTCCCAGACTGCCACCTGCGTGTCATGCAGGCGCGCGAGCGCGAGCACGTGCGGATAGGGTTGCGGGTGGAGTTTCTCATAGGGAGCGTACGAAAGAATGCAGCGGCGGTCCAGCGGATCATTCGGGTCGCCCCACTCGTCGTAGTCCGTTGTCGTGAGCGGAATAGTCGGATCAGAAAGCGAGTTCAGCAAGTCGACAAACGGCGCGACTGTAACAACGGCACGGAACAAGTTAGGCCGCGCGTTTAGAGCCGCACCAACGATCACGCCGCCGGCACTCTCGCCCATTGCATAAAGAGTCGAAGCGAGTCCGACCTCGCGCGCGTATTCGGCGCAGGCGATAAAATCGGTGACGCTTTTGGGCTTGTTCCGCCGCCGGCCGGCGTCGTGCCAGACGCGACCGAGTTCACCACCGCCGCGCACATGCGCGATCGCGATCCGAAAGCCGCGATCAATCAAGCTGAAGCGCGGCAGCCAAAGATATGGGTCAATGCTGAAGCCGTAGGCGCCGTAGCCGTAAATGAGGGTTGGAGCTGCCCGTCCACGGTCGCTCTTGCGAGACAAAATGGTCAGCGGAACGCGCGCGCCGTCTGGACGATCAACACGATGCTCCTCCACGGCATAGTCGTTTCGGTCGAAGTGTCCCGCTGGTCGCTCGAGCTTGAGCACTCTAGTTTCTCTCGAGTCGAGATCGATCTCGCAGGTGCAGGGAAAGTCGGTATAAGTTGCCCATTCGTATCGGATGGTTCCGGCATCGAGCTCAACGTTGTCCTTGAAAGCGACCGAGGCAGGCTCGTCCGAAGGGGCGAGAGCCTGTTCGACCCCGCTCCCGATCGAAATGATGCGCCCGCGCATCGCACCGTCAACACGCTCAGTCACGGCAATGGTGCCTTGCAGGACCTCGAAATCCTCAAGATAGGATCCAGGTTCCGGCGCCCAGAGTGATCGCCAAGCACGCGCTTCCAGAGCGTCGCGCGAGGCACGCATCAGGCGGAAATCGGGGGCACTATCATTTGTGCGGATAACGAAGGCAACGCCATCGAATTGAACGTCATATTCGCATTTGGGCCGGCGCGCCGCAATGAGACGCGCCGGCCCAAGGACGTCGTCCCCCGGCACGAAACGGACCTCGTCCTCCTCGCCCGAACTACTGCGGATGAAGACGAAATCGTCCCCCTTCGCAGGGTAGACGGAGCATGAGAAGGCCTCATCTGTTTCGTCGTAGACTGTCTCGGCGCTCTGCGGGGATGCACCGATCCGATAGCGCTTTACCCGCCGCCAGCGCAAAGTTTCGGAATCGAGCTCGGTATAGAACAAAACTTCCCCGTCCTTCGAGAAGACCATATTCCCGGACGCGCCCTCGATCGTCTGCGGCAGGATGGCGCCCGTAGTGAGATCCTTGAAGCGAATCGTGTACAGCCGCTCGCCGGTGACATCAACAGCGAAGGCGAGCAGGCGCGAGCGCCGATCCACGCAAACTTGGATGTCGCACGATGCGTGCGACTCGGCGAGAGCAGCGTAGTCGAGGATGGTTTCGCGGCTCCCAGGGATGCCGAGGTGCGCACGCTCGAAGCGGGGATATTCCGCGCCTTCGGGGTAGACAAAGCGATACTCGTACTCCCCATATTTGTAGGGCACAGTCTCGTCCTCACGCGGGGTTCGAGAAACGATCTCCTCGAAGATTTCTTCCTCGACACCGCGCGCAGGCGCCATGGCCGCCGCAAAGCGCGCATTCTCCTCCTGGATGAAGACCAGGAAACGCGGGTCGGAGACATCCCGCATCCATGAAAAATCGTCCTTGTCCTTACTTCGTCGAGCCATAATTCGGTCGCCGTCTCCATGCGCACCAACCAAAGACTGTAGACTCGCTGGGAGCGCAGTCAACATGGGCGGCGGGTCCAACAAACGAGGGGTTTTCTCGACAGCATTGCCAACTCCAAGCCTCAAGACCTACTTGAACGCTCAGAAGCTGAATAGCCTATTCAGGCCAGTGAGAGAGTGCACGTGGGACGGGTGCGCCGGCGCCGGGTAGGCGGCGAGAAAGCTGAGGAACCAACCTTAGGCCGCGCGACCCGCAGTGCGCCACAGGTGGAACACTCAAGCCGACTGCACAAAGAAGCTTCGCCCGTTATCGACGGAGTCGGCGTCGCCCAACCGGTTGAACGACTGGAGTATGTCTCTAACGTCAACCAATATCTGCTCGCCTTCCTTGAACGCGGCAGCAACCTGCTCGGGCGTGAGCGGTGTGACACTCCGTAGAAGCAATTGTAAAATCTGACCGGCCTGATCCTTCGGAGCCTGAGGAAACTCAAGCTTGCCGCGCGACTGACTGGACACTCCAATCTCTTGAACTCTGTCAGCGCGATGAGCCAGAGGTCGTCCATTTCGTGAGGAAACCGGTCTGGACTAGATACGCAATTGGAAAGAAGTTTCTTGAAACTATCCTTCCTGATCAGCTGAACATCTTCCACAAACATTGTGAAGAGACAGCGCATCAGAAATACGGCCACGCCCGCTTGCGTGAATCCCCTAGCTTCAAGGGCTCTTGAAACCTCCGCTAGAGTTCCAGCAATCTCCTTGGTTAAAGCCGAAGCCAAATATCTCGTTGTCATCTTCTCGATAGTTTCTGCAGATAAACTTGTCGATGACATTGCGCTTCAAGCCGTAGCCGAAGGCGCCGCCGAGTATTGCAAGAGGCCAGAAGCTCGAGGTTCAACCCCGCCGTCATAAAATGCAACCTGGTCCGAATTTGATGGGTCGATTGCCGCAAAGGTATGCCACACGCTAGTGCGCCGCACCCCTGCTGAAGAGTTGCCGGTGCGGTCGAAAGCGCAACCACTCATTTTCCATGGCTCAAGTCCTTGAGACGAGTCAGCGAGACCTTGTTTCGAACACTCAGACGAAGGCTGGCTTCCGATCAAACTTTGATGATTGAGGCAAGAATATACGCGACTAATAGTGTTCTTTGTATGATATCGCGAGCTTTGCGAGGGGCAGTGCTCGCGATTAATACACGTTGAGCTTGCATGTTTAACTTAAGTGCTTCGCTCGACCTTGTCGACTACCAGATCTGGTTAGTGATTGTTTTCAAACTTGATGCTTTGCTGAGGCCGCCGATTTTAAGTGCCCAGGAGGACTAAAGTCGTCGCTGGATAATGATGCATTTATCCTGAGCGAGGGCGAATGAACATGCAGATGAATCGGGAGGGGGCGCTTGTCCGAGCGGTCTGCTGGCAGGATGACGACATGTGAGGGCAATGCGTTGCGCCGAGCGCTGAACAAGCGGGTCAGCATTCTCAGACGAGACCTTGTCGCGTAAGAGTTCACGAGCTTGTCAGACAAAGCACAGACGTCGCACAGTCATAGGACACGAACTTAACTGGGGGAGTCTGGATAAATGAACGCTTCTAGGTGGAAGTTGCCAGGTAAGCGATTTACCCGATGGTCTAAGCTGGACGACCAGCGGGTAATCGAACTGTGGGAAGCCGGGCGAGCTGCGAAAGAGATCGCGAGTGAGCTAAAGCGCAGCGAGTCGGCTATCAGGACCCGGGTCGCGACCCTTGCACGTCTAAAGAAAGAACCCATGGTAGTGAGTTAGGATGAAGAGGAGCGGCGTCTTTAATTTGGACTTCCTTAGCGTCGGCGATCGTTGCCGGCTAGTGATGACATGGGAGCGAACTCGGCGCATCTCGCCCTTCGTCCGTCCCGCATTAAGGTGGGCGACATGAAACAGCATGTCCGAGCGGCGTCAGCTGCGGTCGCGTTCGCTTACCATCGTCACTGCGATGTCCTCGGCGTGTACGAACGTGAAACCAAAACGTGCAACGAGATTATTGTTGTCGTATGCGGAAACCAAGTGAACGGATACGACCACGACAGTGAATGCCAGGTCAGCGGTTTGTTACCGTACTTATATCACCACGGCGTTAAATCGCGTTGGATAATGAGCCCTGGGACGTCGGAGATTTGCATCGGCTATGACGACGACACATCGTCCTTCTTCTCAGTCGCTGCCGCGGAAGGTGAACCGTGGCGCAGCGCCGGCGAGAAGCGGGAGAAGATATCGATGATCGTAAGCACGCGCAGCTTGTGTCCCGTCGCCAACTGGTCATGGACGAAGTCCATCGCCCAGGTCTCGTTCGACCGCGTGGCCGGCCTGCGGTCATCGCGCAGCTTGCGCCTTGACCCGGCGCTTCGGCGTTTTGTTGCGCAATTGCAGGCCCAATTCGCGATAGATGCGGCGCGTCTTGTTCTGGCCATAGCGCCAGCCTTCACGACGAAGCAGGACGTGAACACGACGATAGCCGTAACGAACGCGGACATGACAGATCTCCTTGATCTTCTGTTCGAGAGCAGCCTGGCCGGAGCGACGGGACTTGTAGTGGTACGTCGAGCGGTCGAACTCGAGAGCGTCACAGGCCCTGCGGATCGACACCTGCCACTCGCCACAGACCTCGTCGACCAGCTTGCGCTTCCGGCGTGCCCGCTGTCAGGCAGAAACTCCACTTATCGCCCTGTGCAGAATTCCGGGGCCGGCTCTCACATCGCCGCATTCCAGCGCGAGCTTCACGCCGTTCGGCAGCGACACGCTCACTTTGGCCGGAGAATAAAAAGCTGGAGTCCCTTTGGGTTCCGAACCTCCACTTCATCGCAAGTCGCCGGCAAATCCACCGTCGCCACGCTGTCTTGCCGCGACAGGGCTCGATCGGCGGCCCCCTCAAGCTGAACCGGGATGAACGCCGGGCGTGAGGACGGCGGCAGCGACCTGGTTGCGGTGTGCTTCTTGATCCACTTCCGAAGCAGGTTCGCGTTGACCCCATGTTCGAGTGCAAGCCTCGATACCGAAACCCCAGGCTCAAGGCAGGCCGTCACAAGACGCTCTTTCGATGCCGCCTCGTAGCGCCGGCGACCGTTCCGGCCAACAAGCCTGACCCGCACTTTCTGATCATCCGCTGCCATCACAAGGTGTCCACCTATTTTGGTGGACACCTCGCATCAGAGCACTCAAAAGCAAAAGGTGCGGAGAAATTCGTGCTTAGACTTGTAGTGATAGGTCGATCGGTCAAACTCGATCGCGTCACAAGGCCTTGCGGATCGAGACTTGCCATTCGCCACGGACTTCGTCGACCAGCTTGCGCTTCCGGCCGGGCTTCATAGCTTCGGCAGCGCGCATCGGCCAGCGGCCGCCGGATCGCCTTCTCGAGCCCGTCGATCCGCTTCTGCGCCGCCATGAAGGCCTTTGGGGTCCGTCACGACGAAGCGGGACGTGGTCGGCACCACCAACTTCTCCTGCGCCTGGCGATGACGGTCCAATTCAACAACTCGGCAACGAACAGTTTAAGCGCGAGCTTCAAGCGCTGATCGCCAAATCCATCACGCCCGCGAGTTCCTTCGCGGACTATTGCGCACCGATGAATTGACCGAGGAGGAGCACGGCTCGCCGAGAAGACCGAAAAGTTTCCGGATGAGGAGGTCAACGCCTCGGTGACCGGCCCGGCACCGGACCCTATAAAGGGTAAATGATCACCGACGACCTACGAGATGTGCCAGCAAGTACTCAGTCGACGATTTCAAGTTGGTGCCCCCAAGGATCAAGAACATAGAGATTGGTCTTTCCAGCCAGCGGGCCCGCATCGATGTAAATTGCGTCGAGGACAGTGCAGCCGTGAGCGGCCAAATAGCTAGCCGCCTTACCGACATCATCCACCCGAAGGCCAAGGTGGTGTCCGCCACGATCGCAGTTCCGGGGCAAGTCAAACCGGCGCTGTTCAGGCTTGTCGTATTGAACAAGTTGAAATTTCAGATTCGGCGTGAGTTTCAACATAGCGAACTTCAACCTGGCCTCCGCCACGTTGACGTGAGATTCCATCCAGTCTCGACCGTCCGTTCCGCGAGGTAGGTCGGCGGCATCCAGCGGTCCCAAGCGAAAGAGCTCGGTGGCGCCGAAGACATCGCAGTAGAAAGAAATGGCGGCATCAAGATCCGGCACCGTCCAAGAAACATGGTCTGCTTCAAGGAAATTTGGCTTTTCCATAGCTGCACCATCCAGTTGACACGGCGCCTCCATCGCATTTTGAGACATGCCGCGCTTGCGAAAAATGAGATCCACCTCGCTTCATCACAGCTCCAGACTGCATCGCAAACTGCGATCGGCTTCTACGACCGCGCATCAGAACACCATTTCTCTATGTTGTTGAAGAGAAGAGACTTTGCTGATTGGGATGCAATCCTGGGGGTATTTTGGGGTTCTGCCGCGCCAGTGCCACCTTGCGGCGGATCTTCGCACCTGCCCCATGGACGCCGTAACCCGTCGCGGCTGTTCTACCATAAACGTAGGCTCCGCCGTAGACCGAATTCTCGACCATCCTGTGGAGGGTCGCGTAGCTGGGCCGCCGCCAGGCTGTGTCGCCGTTCACCTGCTACACCCGGTAGGTCGAGGCCGTGTTCACGGAACCACAGCAGCGCCTGCCGCGCGTTCGATCATCCCCGATGGGATCTCCAGAAGACGCTCCGTCTCTGATCCATCCAGCGTGCAGCAGAGAACATCGCCGTCCGCCTTGTCGATCACAGCATGGACGAAAACCTCCCGGCTTGCCTAAGGGCGAGGCCAATACAGAACCTCACGGTAAACGGTCCCGTGGGCGTTCTCAAGCCTTGTTGTACAACGATTGTCGCCTTCATCAGGCACCCGGCTATCGCGCGCCGATGGCGGCGAACAGATGCAGGTCGCGAACGCTGTGGACATGATGGACAACGCCGGCGCGTTGACCATCATGTCCACAGCAACAGCAGCAGACAGAGTCTCTGGCAGCGTGATAGAAAGGGAACAGGAGCGGTCAGTTTCCAACTAACAAACCGGTTCAAGCGGTCCCGCTCCGCGGGTCCATTTCAGAGTCCTGACAGCATTCACCCCGGAGAAATCCGCGAGCTACCTCGACAATTCAGGCTATCGAACCTAATTCTATGACGCCACCGGACGGGATGCGCATTTTGTAATGCGGGAATGAAGCGTTGGCAGCAACTTACCATATGTCCGATTGTGCGACAAGTTCTTGTTCACCGCGCAAGGGTCTAGTGGATCAAATCTGACATTTGAATCCCGGAAGGGATTCCGCCGTGGCCGATTGCATGCGAATCTGGCGCATGCGCAGCGGTATTTCCATCACTGTTAACCCATCTGATCACCTGCGGCTGGAGGCGCTCGTGCGGGATCGCAATGCGCCGCAGAAGCAGGTTTGGCGAGCCGAGATCGTATTGTTGAGTGCAGACGGGGTCGGCACCAACGAGATCAAACGCCGGACCGGCAAGTCCAAGACCTGCGTCTGGCGCTGGCAGGAACGCTTCGCGCAGGAGGGCTTCGAGGGCCTGCTGCGCGACAAGACACGCCCCTCGCGCATTGCGCCGCTCGGAGCGGACGTTGCAGCACGCGTGGTGGCTCTCACGCAAACCGATCCGCCAGCCGAGGCCACGCACTGGACCGCAACCATGATGGCAAAGGCGGCCGGCGTCAGCGCCAGCTCCGTGCAGCGCATCTGGCGCACGCACGGGCTGCAACCGCATCGCGTCCGGCAGTTCAAGCTCTCGAATGATCCCGCCTTCGTCGACAAGCTGCATGACGTGGTCGGGCTTTATGTCGATCCGCCCGAGCATGCCATCGTGCTCTCGGTCGACGAGAAGAGCCAGATCCAGGCGCTGGACCGTACCCAGCCGGGTCTGCCCTTGAAGAAGGGACGCGCCGCCACCATGACCCACGATCGAGGCTCAAGTCCCTGCCAAAAAGGCCGTCCACGTCATCCTCGACAACTATGCCACCCATAAGCACCCGAAGGTCCGCAAATGGCTCGATCGCCATCCGCGCTTCACCTTCTATTTCACGCCCACCTCGTCCTCGTGGCTCAATGCCATCGAGGGCTTCTTCGCCAAGCTCTCCAGACGCCGTCTTAAACGCGGTGTCTTCCGATCGGTCCGCGAACTTAAGCTCGCCATCAACCGGTTCCTGGACGAGACCAACAATGACCCAAAACCCTTCACATGGACCGCGGACCCAGACAAAATCGTCGCCGCCGTCAAACGAGGGCATCAACTGTTAGATTCGATCCACTAGGATCGCGTCTTGGCGCAAACCTGCCGGCGTCACTGAGATCGCATGATGAGCTCGTCCACGAGTCTCCGCGACTTGAAACTCCTAGTGCGCGGTAAAGCCCGGATAGCCACTTGCGGCGACTTCGTCGCACTTTTGCCGATAGTTGCCTGCGCCCCCGGTGTAGGCGAGTACTCGGCGCGGTTTGCCTTCAACGTTCGACCCCAAGTACCAGGAATTCGTCTTGGCGATCAGCATTGCGTTGGCGAGCTCGTCGTGATGCGCCACCCATTGATCTTCCAACTCTTTGGAGGGTTCGATCACCTTCAAGTTGTTGTCCCGGAGATAGCTAATGCATCCAGTTATCCACTCGACCTGCTGCTGCAAGCAGGTTGTCGCGTTGCAAAGCGCGGCCACCGGGGCAAGCGGCACTGCGGTCGTGAAGAGATTGGGATAGCCGTGCACCTGCAACCCCATGGTGGTCCGGATGTCTCGGCCCCAATCCTCCTTCAGGGATCGTCCATCGCGGCCGCGGATGTCGATGCGGGTCAAAGCGCCCGTTGCTGCATCGAAGCCCGTTGCCAAGATGATGACGTCGAGCGGGTGAACTGTGCCGTCCACCGTCTGGATCCCTTCGGTCGTGATGCGCTCGATAGGGTTGGTCTTGACGCTGACAACTTCCACATTGACTCGATGGAAGGCCTCGAGGAAATTCTGCTCCAAGGGCACCCGATGAGTGCCGAATCCGTAATCGCTCGGGATCAGCAGGTCATAAAGTTTTGGATCTCTGAGCCGCTCGCGCATTTTCGCGCGCACGAATTCGGAGATCTCCGCGTTCACCGCCTCATCGAAGAACAGCTCGGCGAAGGACGATATCCACAACTTCACGGAACCGTCGTTCCAGCAGTCTTCAATCACCCTGCGGCGTTGTTGCGGTGGCAGACCGGCCCAGGCGTACTCGACGTCATGTTCGAAGCCCGTGAACGTGTGCGGCAGTCGCTCGGTAAGGGTTTTGAACTTTGACTTGTAGGCCTCGACGTCCCCGGCAGTGTACTTGGAATTCTTCATAGGTATGATGTATTGCGGCGTGCGGACGAATACTTTGAGATGGCCAACCTTTTCCGCGATCGTCTGGATCACCTGGATCCCCGTTGGTCCGTTACCAACCACGCCGACGAGCTTCTCATCAAGATCGACCGGTTGCTGCGGCCATCGCGCCGTATGAAACACCTGCCCCTTGAACGCCTCCTGCCCCGGAAAGGACACATGGGGTGCCGAAAGCACACCGCAACAGGTGACGACAAACTGGGTATCGATCACATTACCTTTGTCAGTCACGACCACCCATCGCTCCGTCGCTTCATTAAAATGCGCGCTCTGGACCGTCGTGCCGAACTGAATGTCCTTGCGCAGGTCAAGCTGATCCGCCACGTAATTCAGCCAGCGTTCGATTTCGGGCTGGCTCGGAAATCTTTCGCTCCAGCTCCATCGTTTGTAGAGGTCTTCGGAGAAAAGGTACTGGTACTGGTAGCCTTCTGAATCGACACGCGCACCAGGATAACGGTTCCAATACCAAGTGCCGCCGACACCCGAGGCAGCGTCGATCGCCCTGACGTTCAGCCCGAGCTCTCGTAGCCGGTACAGCTGGTAAAGACCGGCGATGCCTGCTCCGACGACCAGGGCATCGAATTTCGTTGTCGCACGCCCGCCACTACGACAATTGTCCTTGTTCGGCGTCTTGGTCATTTCTCCTCCCTTCTGTTTTTGACGACCTGCGAGGAGAACAGCAAGTATCGTACCAATGAGGGGAGGGGGCGCAAGAAGTCCGCAGTCCTAAGCGAGATGAAGCCGCCAAAGAATGGCTGTGAGCAGCGCCCCACGCGGTACTCTGACGTGTCCGGTGATCCCGTCGTCGCCACTGCGATCCTCGACCGGCTCCTGCACCACAGCCACATGCTGACGGTGAAGCCCTATGTCAATTCGAATAAGAACGACGTGATCGACGCGGCTGCGATCGCCGAGGCCGTCACGCGGCCGACCATGCGCTTTGTT
Organism: Bradyrhizobium sp. BRP56; assembly: GCF_020194035.1. Classification (NCBI taxonomy): domain Bacteria; kingdom Pseudomonadati; phylum Pseudomonadota; class Alphaproteobacteria; order Hyphomicrobiales; family Nitrobacteraceae; genus Bradyrhizobium; species Bradyrhizobium sp. BRP56. Next base: position 74,947 of record NZ_JADYVV010000032.1, on the reverse strand, counting down.
GAGATCAAGACGGCGACGCAGGCGGAGCTGCAAGCGCTTCACCGTATCCGCGACCGCATGGTAACCGGGCGAACCCGACTGATCTGCCAGATGCGGGCGACGCGAGAGGCCGGATACATTTAAGCAGACTGTGCTCGTTACGAGACCGAAAAGCCTTGCACGGACGGAGTGGACCATACATTTCGGCGGATCACGTCCTGCAGCATCTCCTTGTCGAGCGGCAGATCCGCCACCAGCTTCTTCAGCTTGCTGTTCTCTTCCTCGAGCTGCTTCAACCGTCGCATCTCGGTCGGCAGCAATCCGTCGTACTTCTTCTTCCAGTTGAAATAGGTCCGCCTGGCTGATCCCGGCCTTGCGGCAGATCTCCGCCACCGCAACGCCATCGTTGCCCTGCTTCAGGATGAACGCCTTCTGGGCGTCCGAAAAACTTCGAGGCCTTCATCGTCTTCACTCCTCCCAGCCGAGGGAATCGATGCGAAAACTCTAGCCAAAAATGGTCCAGTTTGCCGGCCTCAGATCATCACGCGCACAGGTCTTGAACCTCGTCAAGTTCTCAGCCTATCTAATGACCATTATGGACAAGTACCCCACGGCGTTGGCGCCAGAGTTTGAGCCGAGTGGTGCGGTCAAAACACCATTCGATGAATGGTGGGCTCGGAGTTCAATCATCATTTCCTAATGTGCCGGAGGAAGTCGCGCGCGAGTGGCTGCATCGGCATTGGAAGTATTCGCCGCATGGGTACCTGGTATCGCGGAATTACAGCTTCGAGCTGAAGCGCTGGCCAGACCTGGATGTTGTGGAGCGATTTCAAAGCCAACAATGCCGGCGCGTTCCGTAAAGGTGAAGAGCTGATCGATCTCCAGCCTGGCTGGATGCCCTGGGTACCAAAGTAAATGTTGGCAAGACAACGACACGCAAGTCGGAAAGTAGACAAAGCCGTCACAACTACGCTGCAGATTGCAGGAGTTTTGTTTTGGCACAAAGAATGCAGTTCTTCGGGCATAGCCCAGGCCGCCCTCTCTTGGGTATGGTTACCATCGCAAGTTGAAGCTTTGGTTGGCCAGCGGAGTTAGCGGCGCGTGACTTGAGGCGCGGGACGGCGTCCGCTCGGCCGACACCGACGGGCGTTAGGTCACCACGCGTATCGCGGCATTTCCCCCGGGCTCCTGGTTCGATCACATCGAGCCGAATGAACATGAAGGGAACACGGACGACGAGAAGGCGCGAAGGCTTCGGAAAATGAACGCAGAGAACGACTTCGCGGCGCGGCTCATTGATGCCGGGCGCCTTGCAACGATAGCCCGCACATGCGGCCTTAGAGCTGACGTCTCCCACTACGTTAACAAGGCACTCAAGGAGCTTTGGCAAACCCAGTCTCCTGAAGAGGCAAGAAAGATCGCCGAGCGCTGGGTCTTTTGGGACGCGGAGGGGAAGCCGTGGCCGTGCATGCCCCCGTTGGATAACGTGGTCCAGTTCCATCGCGCCAGCCCAACACAGATATCGATGGCGAGCCAGCCGGCAACACCATTGCAGGCAATCTGGGATTGGTTCGAACGACAGGATGAAGAGGCGCGAACTGAGATTCCGGCATGGCGGCGCTTCTGGTGTTCAAAGGTCATGATCTTCTCGACTTTGGCAGCCGAGCGTGGTGGGAATATCTTCGGCAGTGGCTGAGCGAGATGAAATTATCAAACCAGACGATCATTGGCCGCGCATTGACGTTCCGGAGCTGTTTTGAGTATTTCGCGGAGTGCAGGTTCACTGAATCGGGGTGGGCCCGGTCCGAAAAGGTCGCCTTAGCGTTGTTGAAGATGCCAAGAATGCCCCCGATTCCGATGCCGCGCCTCGCACCGATTGCGCAGAAAATGCTTGATACGTTGCCCGCGCGTAAAAGCCGATGGATCAGCGTGCGCAAGTCCTGGAGGGAACTGGTTAGTGCAAGCCTCACACCCCGGGCTTTGAGGGTTTGGAGCGCCTCGCAGATGGAGAGAGTTCAGGGGCATTGGTCCAATCGAGAAGTGTGGCGCGTCACCAAACCAATGCGCCACCAATGGGTACAAGAAGCCTTATCCAGATGTCTCGCTAATCTAGGGACTCCCAGTTGAAGACGAGATGAATGAGCTGGTGCGCGCAGGCCGACCCGAACTGGTGACCAAGCGAACGACTTGCCTACGGTTGAGTCGCACGCGAGCGCTACGCCGCTTTGGTGGCGGCGAATATTCACAACCGGAATGTTTGCCGCCGCATTGTCGCGTACCGCTACCTGTCGCCATTGAGGAGTGCCTTAAGTCCGCGCGGGCGAACGGCGTCAGGCCGCATCCTCCGCAACTTCCATGGCCCGCAAGTTCATAAGGGGAACGAAGTTCTATTGCTGCGCGGGCGAGCCGTTGAACTTGAACAGCCAAACCGGGTTGCCGTCACTCGTGCCACGAGTCTTATTATCGATGCACAGGCTATTGTCCGGGAGACTAAGGATGAAGCCGGGGCTCTTGAGAACTTCCCACCGCTGACTTTGGATGGCTGGGTTATACACTTTGAGCGAGAGGAGAGCATCCGGCGCGACGCGATCGGTGCCGACCGTGAGATTGCCCCCGCCCGAGTTCAGTGTAATTGCTCCAGTATCGAAATTGAGGTCCCCGAGAACGCAACGGAGGGGCGTGTCTTTTTTCCGCAGCACGGCCGCCGCACCGTCTTGCTGATCCTTCACGCCGAGCACGACGTTTCGGTCTTGTTTGTACTCGATAAGGTACAGACCCATGTTTGCCTCCTGTTGGTTTGGTAAGTTTGCGAAGGCAAGTCCTGTCCAACGCGTAGAGGGGGCTGGGCGTTTGACTCTTCGTTCTGATCTGAGCAAATGACGTGCCACCACGGCTGCGTCGTGCCCTGGGAAGACCGCTAGTCGAGCAACGCTTGCGTTGTTCTCGAGCACGGCATTCAAGACCACGTACTTTGGTAACCTTGCATTTTAAATGGCCGCCGCGAGTGCAGGTTCAATAGATAGCTCCTCGACAACGGCACACACAAGCACGCCATCGCGGCTGTATCTCAGCCCTTGGTGTGCGCACCCAGGCAATAGAGAGCGGAATGCTATGAAAGGCCCTTCTGTTTTGGTGGCTTGGGAGGCTCCCCGCCGACCGCGAAGCCGATCGCCAGTTGGCTTTTACCGAGCCGGGACGTGCGTCTCGCCTTCGGCCGCACCGTCTCTGGCAACCGTTCAGTGAATATGCGACGCGAGCACTGCAAATTCGCGCATCGAAACCGTCGCGCGTGAAGTTGATCTCCACACCCGCCCCTGCCACGGCAGATCGTCCAAGCGTCGCACGTAATGGCTGTAAGCGCGGCGCGTCTGGCCGCCGCAACCGGGACAGAACGAGACCGCTGACTTCGATCGAGCCACGAGCACCACTTTATCGGCCTGGGGGAGGATCTGAACAATCGAAAGCTCGGGAGAAACCAGCGAGCGGAATGCATGGAGCAAGGCGAACGATTCGACCTTATGGCCTTATTCGAGCCTTCCGTGAAATCCCGCAACCTGCACCAAATGTCGCGCGCCATGGAAAACTGCCCCCCGCATTGCCTCACCAAAAATGTTACCGGACAACTTCCCTGTCGTGGCTGGGGCCAGTGGTCGAACGGAGCGGAAGACGGACGATACAGACGGCAGATGCACGAAAGTTTAAGAAAGGGACCCCGCAAGGCTCTCCTCTGAGTCCGTTGCTGGCGAACATTTACTTCCGACGCTTTCTGCTAGCTTGGCGCGACCACGGACACCAGGAAAAACTCGATGCCTACGTCGTCAACTATGCCGACGATCTCGTGATCTGCTGCCGCCCCGGGCAAGCCGAGACGGCGATGGAGCGAATGACGGTACTGATGAATAGGCTGGGGTTGGAGGTGAACGAGACCAAGACCCGCATCGCTCAATTGCCGAAAGAGCGGTTCACGTTCCTAGGCTACACGATCGGGCGGTTCTACGGAAAGGGCGGACAAGCCTTCATCGGCACGCGTCCGTCCAAGAAAGCGGTCTTGAGATTGCTCCGACGAATCCACGAACGCACGACGCCACAGTGGTACCCGGACACACCGGAGAACACCGTCATCGTTATCAGCCGCCTTCTTCGCGGCTGGTGCGGTTACTTTGACCAAGGACCTGTAATGAAGACGTATGACTTCATCAGGCAATACGTCGATCGGCGTCTGCGACACTGGTTGATACGACGAGCAGGAAGGCGTGGCAGGGGCTTCAAAGAGTATCCGCAGGATTACCTGTACGATACGCTCAAACTCTACCGCGTCCCGACTCGTCGTACTGACCGATCGAGCGCGAAGGTCTGATGAGACAAGTGAAAGCCGGGTGCGGGAAATCTGCATGCCCGGTTTGACGAGCGACGACTGGAAACGGAACTATGGTGCGAACTGCGACACCGGCGAAGGCGAAAGCCGCCGGTAACAGTAAAGCCTCGCGACCTACGGTCACCGCGCCAGTCGTTGACTCTACCGAGCTCGATACGGCCGTCGTCGAGGAAGCGCGTCAGGCCAACCCAGTGGTTCAAGGCGTAACGGATGTGCTCGGCGATTGTCGCTTTGCCCGAGACGCGGGTGAGTTGCTGCTCGAACCAGGCCCTGAGCGCCAGCACCAGCGGCTTGCTGCGCTCCTGGCGGACGGCACGGCGCCCATCGGCGCTGCGGCCCCTGATCGACTTCTCGACGGCATAGAGAGCGGCGATACGCTCGAGTGCTTCACTCGCGATCGGGCAGGCCGTCCGTACGCATCCGGCGTAGGCCGCAGGCTGATTGGATCATTCCCATTGCCAGCGCGTGAGCAGCTTGGGGTTTTCTTTGTAGAACCTGACGAGCTCGATCAGGTTTTCGATGCCAAAGTCGGTGAACGCCTGAACACCATCTTCACCGACGCCATAGACCCAGATCAGGCCGTCCTCGATCTCCATTTCGATGGCGATGTCGCGCAGCCAGTCTTCGTCTTCACCGAGGTCCTTTGCGACCTGGGTGATGGTGGTGACGTGATGAACCTTGTTGACGTGCGTGGTCATGCCGTTCGAGCGGAGAACGCTGCTGCCGGCGTCCAATTCCAGGGCAGAAGCTCGTCCAGCCGGTGAGCTGGGTGGGCGGCGATGCGGGCAAGGATATCCGTGAGCCAGGCCTGTGGATCGACGCCATTCATTTTGGCCGTGATGATCAGGCCATACATGGAAGCCGCGCGCCGTCCGCCGCGATCAGAGCCGCAGAACAACCAGGATTTTCGTCCAAGAGCGATGCCTCGCAAGCCTCTTTCGGCGGCATTGTTCGAGAGACAGACTCGTCCGTCCTCCAGGAACAGCGTGAAGCTCGCCCACCGCTTCAGGATGTAGTTGAACGCCTTGGCCAGGTCATGCCTGCGGGACAGCTTGGCGAGCTGCTCCTGCATATAGACCTGCAGGTCCTCGACCAGAGGCCGGCTCAGCGTCTGTCGCATCTCCAGACGCTCTTCGGGGCTCCTGCCATTGATGGAGCGCTCGATCTCGAACAGCGCATCGATCCGCCGCACGACCTCGACCGCGATGGGCGAGAGCGGGATCTCCTTCTTGCCGGTGGCCTTGCGCCGCGCATTCTCTTCGATATCGGCCATGGCGAAGAATGGGCGCCGCGCATGGACCCAACACGCCGCTTCCCGGATCGGTCCAGGGTGGCGTCCCGCCAGATAGAGCTGGTTGTGCCCGTCATAGGCGTCGGCCTGCAGGATGCCGGCATACCCCGCCAGATGCGCCTGGGGATGCTCGCCCCTGCGGTCGCGGGAGTAGAACATCGCCGCCGGCGGCCCGGCGCCGCCAAACGGCCGGTCGTCCCGGACGTCGATCCAGCAGCGTGCCGTATCGGTCTTGCCCTTGGCCAGCACTGGCACGGTCGTATCATCGGCATGCAGGCGCTCGGCCGCCAGGACATGGGCTTCGACCAGGCGCAGCAGGGGATCCAGCGACGCACAGACCGATCCCACGGCGTCCGCCATGGTCGACAGCGCGATCGGCACGCCTTCCAGGGCGTAGCGCTCCGCCTGGCGGTTTAAGGGCTGATGTTGGCCGAACTTCTCGAACATGATCATGGCCAACAGCCTCGGGCCGGCCCATCCCCGTGCGACGGCATGGAATGGCGCCGGGGCCTGGCTGATCTTCTCGCAGTCGCGGCAGGAGAACTTCTCCCGGACCGTCTCGATCACTTTCCACTGGCGCGGTACCACTTCCAGTGTCCTCGTCACGTCCTCGCCGAGCTTGCGCAGACGGTTGCCGCCGCAGCACTCGCAAGCCGTCGGCGGCTCGATCACCACCCGCTCGCGTGGGAGATGCTCAGGGAACGTCTGGCGTTCGCCGCGCTTGCGCGTAAATCCACGCACCGTCGTCGCCTTGGCCACAGCGCGCTCTGCCGCCAGCTCGTCTTCAGTGGCGTCACTTTCCAGCTCTTCGAACGTCAAGGCCAACTGCTCGATCAGGCGCGACGAACGCTCCGACCGCTGGCCGTAGATCTGATGCTTTAGCTTGGCAATTTGCAGCTTCTGCTGGGCGATCAGCGCTTCGTCCTCAGACGCTTTCGCGCGGGCGACCGCGAGTTCAGCGGCGACCTCCAAAGCCTTCGCGCGCTCGACCGCCAGCGCCTGTTTCAGGGCGGCAACGTCATCCGGAACAGCGTCGCGCTCAGCATCCATGCGGCACAGTGAATCACAGATTGGAAGCGTTGGGATTCCCCAAAATGCAAAATCTGCTGGATTTTGTGCTCAACCCGCGCTTCTCGGTCGCCAGCTCAGTTGTGGATTCCGCCAGTCGATCCCTTCCAGCATATAGGCCATCTGCGCCGCTGAGATCGATACCGCGCCGTCCGACGCCGAAGGCCAGATGAACTTGCCTCGGTCCAGGCGCTTGGCATAGAGCGACATGCACAACCCATCATGCCAAAGAATCTTGACCAGATCGCCGCTGCGGCTCCGGAAGATGTAGAGATCGCCGGCATGGGGATCGCGCTTCAAGCTTTCCTGATCTGTGAGAGCCAGGCTTCGCATGCCGCGACGCATATCGGTGTGGCCAGTGGCGATCCAGACCCTGACGCCGCTCGGAATCGGGATCATCGTCGTCGCAAGAGCTCAAGAACCTGCTGCAGCGCCTCAACGTCCACGTCACGGTCAACGCGAACACGACAACCGGCCCCGAGCTCGATCTCGATGATTCCAGCCCTTGCACGCTGCGCAGGCGGTGAAGACGCCAGTTGTGGTGCGCCGCTCGAGACCGGAGCCGCTACAGGTGTGATCTCGACGGGAACAAGAGCAGGCGCAGCATCTCCGCCAGTTGCCCCCGGCGCGCTTGTCGACGCCAGAGCAGGCTATGAGCCACCCCGTGCCGGCGTGCTACCCCGCAGACCGTCTCGCCGGGCTGCAAGGTCTCTTCGACAAGGCGGACCTTCTCGTCGTAACTCCATCGCCGCCGACGCTCGGCGCCCAACAGATTGACCTGCATTCCCGACGTGACCTTAAAGCTAGACTAATGGGATGGTCCGGCCGTGATCCTGCCCCGCCAGTAAACGAAGCTGGCAAGGGGCGTCAAAGACAAGGAGCCACACCATGTCTACACCGAATACCGCGATCGGCGTGATTGGCATCGATATCGGCAAGAACTCGTTCCACGTCGTAGGTCACGATGCGCGCGGCGCCGTCGTGTTGCGGCAAAAGTGGTCGCGTGGCCAAGTGGAAGCACGGCTCGCCAATATGTCGCGTTGCCTCATCGGCATGGAAGCCTGCGTCGGCGCACATCACCTGAGCCGCAGGCTCGCATCGCTCGGTCACGATGCCAGGTTGATGCCGGCCAAATACGTCCGGCCCTATAGCAAGGGACAGAAGAACGACTTCAATGATGCCGAAGCGATTGCCGAAGCCGTGCAGCGCCCGACGATGAAATTCGTCGCTACCAAGACCGCAGAGCAGCTCGATCTGCAGGCATTGCATCGTGTGCGCGAGCGACTGGTGTCGCAACGCACCGGCATCATCAACCAGATTCGCGCCTTCATGCTGGAGCGCGGGATCGCCCTGCGACGGGGCATCGGCTTCCTACGCACGGAACTGCCCACCATTCTTGCCACGCGCACCGATGCGCTGTCGCCGCGCATGTTGCGTGTCATCGAGGAGTTGGCAGTCGATTGGCGCCGACTGGATCAGCGCATCGCTGGCCTATCCGAAGAGATCGAAGCAATTGCCCGTCAAGATCAGGCATGTTCGCGCCTAATGACGGTGCCTGGCATCGGGCCGATCATTTCGAGTGCCATGGTGGCTGCAATCGGCACTGGAGACGTCTTCTCCAAAGGCCGCGACTTCGGCGCCTGGCTTGGACTGGTGCCCAAACAGATCTCGACGGGAGACCGCACGATCCTTGGCAAAGTCTCGAGGCGTGGCAATCGCTACCTACGCGTTCTATTCGTGCAGGCGGCCTGGGTTGTGCTGGTCAAGATCAAGAACTGGGAACGTTACGGGCTCACATCCTGGATCGAAGCCGCCAAGAAGCGGCTACACCACAATGTGCTCGCAATCGCACTCGCTAACAAACTGGCCCGCATCGCCTGGGCGGTGCTCGCCAAAGAACGCGCCTTCGAGCTGACGAGGATCGACGATGCAAACGTCCGACCCGCCTGATCCTCGCGCCGTGCTCGGCGCTGTCAAGGCGCAGCCTGGCGACATCCAGCCAGCCGTAAGCCAAGGGCGACGGCCGGCCTTGACCGCCCCTGCGCGCGACGCGATCGACGTTCCGCAGGCCGGGACGAAGGAACGGCCCTTTGGTCCGAACAAAGGAACTACGCAATATCAGGAGCAGACGATGACATAGCCGCATCAACAGTCTCCAGCCGAGGTCTGCGAGAAGACAAGACAAAATGGAGGATCGGTCTTCCGAGCGCGTGCGAATACTGGTGACCTTAATGGCCCGTTCGAGACCTGTAGACTAATCAGAACGCACGCGCGCTGATATCCATGATGGCCCGGAGCATAAATGCGCTCCAATCAGAGGCCGGAAACATTGATGCAAGACCGCCGCCGCCAATTCGACGAATCTTCTCGCAACGCACGGCCGGACCATACATAAGGTCAAATCCTCAGGCCGCCTCGCAAACTACACAAGGCGGTCACCGCCGGAGGGATACGGCCGTCCTGGCGGCGCCGCAGATGAGCCCAGCAGAAGGCGAGCGTGATCGCCGCGTCAGGCCCGGTGTCGGCGACGGTCTTGTAGACGGTATAGCCCTCGCATTGCACGATGCCGCGATAGCTGTCGAGCAGCTTGAAGGCGTGGACGGCGCCGCGACCGGGCGCGTAAGTGTAGGCCACCGCCGGCGGGTGGGCCCCGCCCCACGGCCGATCGTCGCGCGCGATCGCCCAGAAGAAGCCCTTCTTGGTGCGGCCGCGGCCGGGGTCGAGCACCCGCGCTGTTGTCTCGTCGACCGCGATCTTGCTCGCGGTCAGAATGATCTGCGCAGCCTGAGCCAGAGCGGACGAAGCTCCACGGCCGCATGGCCGCAGAACGCCAGGACCGAGCGCTTGATGTCAATACCTTGCGCCAGCAGCACCTGAACCTGCCGGCACAGCGGCAGGTGCCAAGCATATTTGGCGACCGGCACATGGGCGACCATCGCCTCAGTCGGCAACCCGCCCTTGTCAGCCGCTTCGGTGCCGGCGCCTGAACCACGCCATCCGTGCAGGCCCGGCAGCCATATTTGGGACGATGGGTGACGATCACGCGGAATTGCGCCGAGACGACATCGAGCCGCCGTGAGGTCTCCTCACCGATCACATGCCGAGGCGCGCGGCAGCACGGACAGCGGGTCATTTCTCGGTCTCGTGCCGTTGGAGCATTCGAGCGGCGCCACCATCCGACGGTATCCCCAAGGCCGGCAATGCTCTGGCGAGGCGCGCTCCGATCGAGGGGACGTTGATCTAAAGCGATTCGGCCCGAAAAACGGTCAACTACAACAATTTGCAGCTTACGGAAGCTGCTATTCGGCTTAACATTCGAAATCATCGCGGTGACGGGCTTTGCGGCCGCATTGGAGCGGCTCCAATCACCGAAAGTCTCGTGTGATGCCAAGCTTCCTTGTTGTCAGTTCCAAATTGAAGGACGCCCAGCCAGATCCACCTAAGGCTGCGCGCTTTATGACGTTGGGGGCTGTAATTAAGGAGACTGGCAAGCAGGGTCATTCGCAGTTGGAGATCGCGCCGTACCCCAGTTCACTGCGCGACCGGAGGCTCGAGCCCGGAAGCCTGGCATTGGTCAAATTTCACGAACGGTTGGCTGCGGGGCTCGATTCCGAGATTGCCTTGGCGCCAGCGGTGCAAGACCTGCTAGACCTCCTCAATGGTAATCAGGTCGTCGCCATCGATGATGATGGCGCAGGCCCGCGACCTGGACACGGGTGGGCGCCGACCGCCGATCCCCGATCGCTGCTGTCGTTCGCGCTTTATTGCAACGTGCTGCTGAGTATATGCGCCCCGGAGGCAGACCAGATGAATACCAACCCACCCGTTCAGCTCACCGCGAATTTCTCCATTTCCACTCGCGAGCAGTCGCCGCACCCGGCGCAGGGGCTATTTTCGCACAAGTCCGTTAGCATTGCTGGCCGGCAGCGAAAACGCCCGCTTGGCCTGCTCAGCGATTTTGTCACCGATGAACTGCCGCACCGCGTTGCGGAGATTAGATGCAGTGAACAACCAAATGAGGCGGTCCGGCTCCTTGGCCGCAGCATCAACGCAATACTTTCGAAGGCGGACTATGATGCTCAGCTGCTGAGCCTACCGCAATCCGATTTTGGCATCGCCAAGACCGACATCCATTATCTTGTCAATTGTTTGTATCAGATGTCGGCGTTTGCGGGTCTTAATCCGATGGACGCCGGGCGGACGGTGGGCGACCCGCTAAACCGCCTCGCACGCTTAAGCTGTCAGCAGCAGCCCAGCATTGATGTCCTCTCCTATGAAGATGTCATTCTCACGAATCCGTTGCAGAGCGACCCGCGCTTATATTGTCTCGGAGCGGCCGGGGTCGAGGAGCGAGATTTTTGTTTGGGCCATCAACTGATCGAGGGCGACTTACAATCAGCGATGGATGCTCTGCTTGAGTTGCGCGATACGATCGACGTGGATGCGCGTCAATGTCTTACGCGATGCTTGAAGCACCTTGACTCGGCAATTTATGTTCTGACCCGCTTTTATGAGCGGATGTCGCCCGATCTGTTTGGGCATTTTCGTGCGCACTATGTAAAAAATCCCTACAAGAATCGGCTTGGTCCAAGCGGCCGCTTTTCTGCTCGCATGGTGGCTGTCTCAGTTCTTCTCATGGGTGAAGAACTCTTTCACCAGAGCCCGCAATTTTATAGGGACATATATCGACTATCTGACTACTATCCCCAAGCCTGCATTCGCGAGGTATTCCGCTGGCTAGTGCCAGATAACGGGAGTGGTGAACTCGACCCAACTTGGTTAGAAGGGGGGGGGGCGGCATTTCCCAGGTCTGCGACTGTTTCGTCCGCTGTAGAACGCCACGGCTACGAGATCGGAAAGCTGCGAGCATCCTGTGTTCGTGCGTTAGATCAGTTCACCCGAATGCATCGTAATACGGCGTTAAAATATACCATTGAGCCGGGCCATTCAGTTAGCGGCGCCGAAGCGGAGGAGTGTGTTGAGGCCATCCTTTGTCAACGGCTATTGACGGCGCGGTATTGATAAAGATCCGACGCAATTGTCTAGTGACGAGATCCTGTAGCCGTCCGATAGTCGGGACGTATGGTCGATGTCCCAAAACGAAGCAGTCTTTCGTAGGTTCGCACCAGGAGATAGCGATGCTGTATGGCGCCTACATAGAAGCGCGTTTGCGGATGCTGGTGCGCCCGGACGGGGCGTGCGCCGATGATTTACGCGATATCGGGAAAGCATACATTCGGTCAGGTGACGACTTTACCATTGCGCATATTGCTTTTCGGCTCGCTGCAATGGGAGGATTGAAAGCTGTTGATCGTGATGTCGCAGAGCTGACGCGCATCCGGGTCAGATCCCGCCTTTCATCAACGCGGCCTTGGAAGGAGGATTCTTCGTGAATTGGAATCAAGATCTGTTGCTCTGGGTGGGTACAGCCAGTGGCTATCAATTGGAGTGGCGCGCACCGCGAGAGGACGGATGATCGGGAGGCGCATAAACGGGAGGTTGCGCTCCCAAGGGGCTTTCTTTGTGGGAAAGCACTCGCAGATTCGGTCTATCGGCAGCAATGATTGGGCCAGGTTGAGCGCAATGTGACTCATCCGCGCTTAGCTTCCTTGAGGAAAGCTGAGAGAAGCTCCCGTATCAACTCGAACTGGAGCGGGAGACGTTTTGTTCGAATCGGGCCGGCAGCACTGGTTGGATCACCGGGCATCCGTAAAAAAATATGGAAAGGAGATTGCGGAAGTTGTCCTATCGATTGCACTGCCGACGCCGTGAGAACTTTGAACCGGGAAGGGCTATGGACAGAAATAGTGTGAGTTGGTTCGGTTATATTCCTGCAATCACCACCCCCTTTCGCAAGAATGGATCTATCGCGTGGGACGACTTTGCGGTGGAGCTAGATTGGTATGTCACCGAGCGAATGCATGGTGTCGTAGTGGCTGGCACGTCGGGTGAATGGTTTAGTCTGAGCGAAAACGAGCGCAGTGAACTATTTAGTCAAACCAGCCGCGGTATCGATAGCCGCATCACGACATTGGGAGGTTGTAACGCCTACACGGCAGATGAGGCGATTCGTCACGCCAGGGCCGCGGAGAGGGCTGGACTGGACGGCATTCTGCTGACGCCGCCTCCCTATGTTGTGCCAAACAGGCGCGAGCTTGTTCAATTTTACCGCGAAGTTTCAGACGCAACCGACATACCTATTTGTGTATACAACTGGCCCCGCGGTTGTGTCGTCGACATGGATATAGAGACTCTTGGCGAGATCTCCGATATAGATCACGTCGTTGCTATAAAAAACTCGACTGGAAATTTCTCCGCCTTCCTGGACGGCCTGTATGCTTTGGGTCGAAAAGTGCGTTACTTCAACATGCCCACTTCCGAGCTCGGAGCGGACATTGCGGGTCTTGGTCTCTCGGATGGGCTCATGGGAGCTGGCGGTATCCTGGGATCCGGGCATCCGGACTTTTGGCGTGCGATTCAGGAGGGCGACCGTCAGCGAGCCGTGGTGCTCGGGGAGCGCGACCGGATCATCATGCGCGAATTGTTTAACAAGGACTACGCTGGTGCATTTGGTAATGCGCAGGCAATTCTCAAAACTGCTCTGCGGTTGCGGGGTGTCCCTGCTGGGTACGTTCGCAGGCCCCTTCTTGATCTCGCTGCCGAGGAGGTTCGGCGCGTCGCGGACACGCTCCAGCGCCTCGGGATTGAGGTTGTGAACGAAGATGCCTGAAACAGTCGATTGCCTAGTGGTCGGCGGCGGCTTGCTAGGCTCGGCACTGGCGTATTACTTGGTGTGTTCGGGGAGCACCGCGTGTCTTGTTGAGAAAGACCAACTGAACCAGCACGCCTCCGGGCGAAATGCGGGCAGCCTCCATTTCCAGCTCGAATATCGAATGATTGAGCACGGACTGGATGCAGCGAAGAAGGCGGCTGAGGCCCTGCCACTACATCTCGATGCCGCGCGGGAGTGGAGCCTGCTGAGCACTAGAATAGGTGAGAATGTTGGCGTCTTGCAGAGTGGCGGAATGATGCTTGCGGAAACGAACGAGCAGGCGCTGCTCCTGGAGAGAAAAACCGAACTCGAGCGCAGTTATGGGCTGGAGAATCGAATGCTTTCGAGCGATGAGATTCACCGGAGAGCACCTTATCTCAGCTCGGCAATTGTTGCAGCGGCGCTTTGCCCTCTAGAGGGTAAGGCGAATCCGCGCGGCGCCACTTTGGCATTTGCCAAAGTTGCTGAGGAGTTTGGAGCACGGATCCGGGCGGGTATAGCCGTGACCGGCGTGAAACAACAACGGGGCCGCTGGAGGACAACCCTTTCCGACGGGAGCGAAATCTTAGCGCGTAAGGTCGCCATTGCTGCAGGTCCCTGGTCGGCTCGCATCGCCGCTATGGCAGGGATTGCCCTTCCAGTCGTGCCGATCGGATTGATGATGGCGGCAACGGTCCAAGTGGCGCCATTTATCAAGCATCTCATCCAACATGCAGGACGGCGTCTATCATTGAATCAATCGGCCGAGGGTACCATTCTGGTAGGTGGGGGATGGCCCGCACGGCTGCATGAGACAGGCGGAGTTTATGATCTGGATCTGCCGCCCGAAATCTTGCCTTCATCGATTCAGGGCAATTTGCGCGCCGCCGTTTCGGTGGTGCCGAGGATTGGTGAGATCCCGGTCCTTCGCATATGGAGTGGTGCAACCTTGCTCGTTGCCGATCAATTGCCTCTTGTCGGAGCCTTGCCGCGCCGCTCGGATCTCTTCATTGCAACAGGAGGATCCGCGTTCACGCTCGGGCCCACCTACGCGCGGGTACTTGCAAGCAAGATCTTGGAGAAGCCTGTTGATCTCGACGTGTCGCGCTTCGATCCCGGCCGCTTCGTGAGTCTAAATAATGCTTAATGGGCATTACCTCACGGGTTCACGCGGTTCGGAAATAGAACTATCCGTGAATGGCAATTCCGTCGTTTGCCACCGCGGTGATACTTTGCTTGCCGCCCTCCTTGCGTCCGGCTTGCGATCCTTTCGTCGGTCGGTCGTTAGCAATGAGCCGCGTGCGCCATGCTGCAATACGGGGGTCTGTTTCGACTGCATGGTTACTGTGAATGGGACGTCATACATAAGGGCATGCATGATTGATGCCGAGCCCGGGATGGCCGTCGAGACCGGAGACAAGACTGATGGCTGATCACAAGTGTTTTGACGTGGCCATCATTGGTGCAGGTCCGGCCGGTATGTCCGCAGCGCTTGAATGTTGTCGAAACGACCTATCCGTCGTTGTTTTCGATGAGCAAGGACGGGCAGGGGGGGAGATATTTCGACAGCCGCCGCACCCCTCCGTCCAAGTGAACTCTCCCGCTTGCCGTCTCTATCCCTTTGGCGATGTATTAGTGAGAAAGGCGGAGGCCGAGTCGCGCATAGACTGGCGATTCAGACAGACAGTTTGGGGCATATTTCCCGACGAGGATCGAATCCGCGTTTGTACAAACAAAACAACCGTCTTGGCGAGGAAGACGTTGGTGGCCACCGGCGCCTATGAAATGCCAGTAGCTTTCCCGGGATGGACGCTTCCTGGCGTAATGGGGGTGGGAGCGATCCAGACGCTGCTCAGGAGCCAAAATGTCTTGCTTGGGCGGCGGTTCGTATTGGCGGGATCACACCCGCTTCTTATTCTCGTTGCCGATATGCTTCTCGCGGCCGGTGCGGAGATACAGGAAGTTGCAATCGCGAGGTCGCGCCCTCGTTTTCGAGAGATCTTGGATGGATTGCTCGCCGTTCCTGGGAATGTTCCAATTTTTAAAGAGACTGCTAGCTCTCTTTACAAACTCACAAAAGCGCGTGTGTCGATTCGGTTCGGGAGGATTATGGTCGAAGCTCGCGGTAACGAGGAGGGACTGACTCACGTTACGTTGTCAGATTGTGATCGCGATTGGATTCCGAGCGGAGCGCACCGTGTGTTTGAAACGGATATTCTCGGGACGGGCTTCGGATCGCTTCCGTCCACTGAGCTTTGCCGCCAGATAGGTTGTGCAACACAATGGGATAGCCGAAATGGCGGCTGGATAGTGAAGCATGATGGATTTCAGCGTACCACTGTTAGAAACGTCTACGTGGCGGGAGAACCAGCGGGCATCCGCGGCGCTGCGAGCGCTCGTACTGAAGGCGAACTCGCGGGGCTAATGATTGTGCAAGACTTGATCCCGCAGCGGCGAGATGATCGATTGATCCGCCGTAACCTGTCGCAGACGAAGCGTAATCGGAAATTCTCGGATCGAGTCGCGAAATTTTTTCAACCTAACATGAGAGCGCTGTCTGATCTGGCAAGCGATGGAACTGTGATCTGTCGATGCGAGGATGTGAAACGTTCTGCAGTCACGAAGTTTCTAGAGAGAAATAGCCACACGACCTCGATCAACAGTGTTAAGCTAGCCTGCCGTACTGGTATGGGCTTTTGTCAAGGACGATATTGTCATCACACACTTGCGCAAATCCTGTCCAATGCCACAAGTCAGCCCGTTGAGCGGTGCGGAGAGTTTACGGCTCGGGTGCCGATCAAGCCAATTTCGGCCAGAGATTTATCAGATGTTTAGCAGATGCCTTTTCCGTTACGAGGCCGGCCCGACTGGCTATGGCCTTTATCGCCTGATCCGGTTCCTCGGCCGTGAATGCACGGTGGTGGCACCATATGGGTTCCCGATGAAGGCCCGAGGCAATGCGCGATCTCGTTCGCGCCCGAGCGGCAGCGGTTGAAGCGCTGCGGGTCCCATCGGCAACAGGTGCGCGCGTTCATGCCCCAGCACGGCCGCACCTATCCCCGCAAGAAGGGCTGGAGTTATCTGCGCTGGTTTCAGAAACAGAAGTGACCTGCTCCCCTGAAACGCCCTCGGTTTTGAGTTAGGGTTCTGTCCTCCACCGAGAAGACAGGCGATGCGTAAAGGCAGGTTCACGGAAGAGATGGGGTATTCGGTCCCGATCGCCTGACCTATTTGCTGCGCGGCACGTTTTGACTGACGATCATGGACCACCAACTCTATCCGAAGGAGAAACGTCATGATCTACGTCGGCCTCGATGTTTCGCTGAATTCCGTTGCGGTATGTGCGGTGGACGAGACCGGAAAGCTTATCCGGGAGGGAACGACGTTGGCGGACGCGCCATCGATTGTGCAGTACCTCGAACCATGGGCTGGTCAAGTTGAACGGGTGGGCCTTGAGGCAGGACCGACGTCAGAATGGCTGACCGCAAATCTAATCGAACTGGGGCTGCCGGCCGTCAGTTTGGAAGCCCGCCAAGTTAAGGCGGCGCTTTCGGCCATGCCGGTGAAGACCGATCGGAATGACGCCCGTGGGATCGCGCAGGTGGTGAGAACGGGATGGTTCAAGCCTGTTCACGTCAAGAGCATCGGCAGCCAAAGGGCGCAGACGCTGGCCGCGGCTCGCAAGCATATCGTCCGCTCCATCGCTGCCACAGAGCAAGTCATCCGCGGACTTCTGCGTCCGCTCGGTCTCAAAGTCGGAATCGTCTCGCGGACTCTGTTCGCGACGCGAGTTCGTGAGTTGGTCGGCGATGACGCCTTGCTGGAGGCGATCATGAATCCACTGCTTCCCGGACGCGAAGCGCTGATGCGGGAGTACGCCCGACTGCATCGTCTGGTTCTGAAGGCCGTGCGCAGTGACCCGGCTTGTCGGCTCTTGATGACGATGCCAGGAATCGGCCCGGTCTCTGCGTTGACCTTCCGCTCCACTGTGGACGATCCCAGGCGATTCCTGCATTCCCAATCTGTCGGCGCCTATCTCGGGTTGACGCCCCGGCGATACCAATCTGGCGAGGTTGATCGGGTGGGACGGATCACAAAAGTCGGAGATGGAGAGACGCGCACAGCCCTGTTCGAAGCTGCCAACGTCGTTCTCAGGCCATCAACCCGATGGTCTCCGATGAAGGCCTGGGCGGTGCGTGTTGCCCACCGGCAAGGAAGCAAGCGTGCGAAGGTCGCGCTGGCCAGAAAGATGGCTGCCGTCCTTCACCGAATGTGGGTTGATGGAACCGAATTCCGATGGACGGCGGTGGCGTAAGGACGCCATCGTCATCCCAAGAGACGCCCGTCGCGGGGCGTGGGGATGGTCGAGTTCGTATGATCTGTCGTGGCGTCCACCCTCCAGGTCGGGTGACTACGCCGAACAGCTTGAACCGACCATTCAACCGAATCCCATCGTGTGGCGGCTTTGCCGACCACGAACAGAAGCAAGATACCCGCGGCACGCGCTCTTAAGGGATTGACAGAAGCAGACCGAATACAGAAGCAGATCATCGGGGTCTTGAAGGAACACGCCGCCGGGATGTCGGCGAGCGATCTTTGCCGTAAGCACGACATCAGCGATGCGACGTTCTACAAGTGGCGGTCGCGCTATGGCGGGATGGACATCTCCGACGCTCGCAGGATGAAGGCGCTGGAAGAAGAGTATCGCTCCGGCGAGGGCCGCCTTGCGCGGTGCGATGGAGGGTGAAGACATAGACGTATGACTGCTGAGCAAGCCGATCTATATTGTTACCCCGGGGTGCACACTCGGACCTATGCCAATTGACCATGAGTCACTCGTGAAAGGCGCAATGCCGGTGTCGTCCGCGCCCATTGTCGGTCCTCAGCAATCGTGTCGCTAACTTGGTCACTGATAGGCAGCTCTGACGATCAATGAAATGGCTATCTCTTTTTTTGCGCCATTCTCAGATCGAGCGTGCTCTTACGATCAGCCACGGCAGACAAGCGGACGCAGCCCCTTTACACAGGCGGTTTGATACATGCGCGAGGGTGTGCGTATTTCGCAAAAACCGGACAGAGGTTCCGCTAACTAACGGACAGCAGTTTCGCTAAATCGCGGACAGTGCAGCTGCGGCGGGCTTTTCGGTTGCCTGATTGAAGTCAGTTGGGATCGGTTTCGATGTTTTCGGCGCAGGTCAAGGGGGGCGCGGCTCTTTTCTTCCGCATGCTGTCGCCTTCGAGGGCGATGCGGTGCGCATTGTGGATGATCCGGTCAAGGATGGCGTCGGCGATGGTGGGTTCTCCGATCATGTCATGCCATTGGGCAACGGGCAGCTGGGCGGTGATCAGGGTGGATTTACGCCTGTAACGCTCTTCGAAGATTTCCAGGAGATCGAGACGCTGCTGGTCATTGAGGGTGTGGGTGCCCCAATCGTCGACGATGAGCAACTGGACACGCGCGAGCTTGTCGATCAGACGTGGGAAGCGACCGTCGAGGCGGGCCATGGCGAGGTCTTCGAACAGTCGTGGCATCCGCAAGTAGAGGACGGAGTAATCGAGCCTGGCGGCCTGACGTCCGAAGGCACAGGCCAGCCAGGTTTTGCCGGTACCGGTCTGCCCCGTGACGATGAGGTTCTCATGGGCTTTGAGCCAGGCGCCTTGCGCCAGCTGCAGGGTGTTACGCCGATCAAGCCCGCGGCGGGACGCGAAGTCGATATCTTCGATACAGGCGTCGACGAAGCGCAGCTTTGCTGCGGCCAGGCGATTGGTCAGGCGTTTGTCGGCACGCGTGGCGGCTTCGCGATCGAGCATCAGGCCAAGCCACTCCTCCCGGCTGAGATCGGCGGCATTGTCCTGTTCGGCCAATTGCCGGTAGGCGGCCGCCATTCCAGCCAGGCCGAGTGCCTGCATCTGGTCGAGGGTCGGGTGGGTCAGCATCACGATGGTCCTTTCCTTCATTGATAGTAGGCCCCGCCACGGATGTTGGCGTGGGTGGGCGTGGCTTTGACGGGTTCGGTGGCAGGGCTCGCGCGGTCGAGCCCGGACTTGAGGATGGCGCTCACGGAGGAGTAGCTGATCGCGTTGATAGCGAGCGCCCTCTCGCAGGCTGCTTCCAGCCGATCACGCTCATAACGCCGCGCCAGGGCGATGATGCCCATGGCGGAACGATAACCCTGCTCGGGATGCGGGCGCTCACGCATCAACCGCTCGACCAGCGTGGCGGCGTTGACGCCAATCCGGACCGCCATCTTGATCAGGCTCGCCGGCGTCATATTGGCGTAACGCTGATGAGCCTTGGGCATGTGCTCGTTCACCGTGACATGGCCGCCGCGCTGGGAACGACGCGCATGGCTGGCGACACGCCGGTGATCCTGGAAGATCTCGACGGCCCGATAGGTAAGCCGCACGTCCACCTGACGACCGATCAGCCGGTGCGGCACTGAGTAAAAGGCCTTGTCGACCTCGACATGATAATCGGGGTGGACCTTGGCCGTTTTCCATTCGGCATATTCGAACGGCTCGCTCGGCAGCGGCGCCAAGGCCGCAGCCGTGCCAAAATCCAGCGCTCGACAATCAGCACCGCACCTTCAACCTTGCCCTTGTCGCGCGGCTTGCGGCTGCGGGTCGGCAAAATCGTCGTGTCGTAGTGCTCGGCCATGGCGGCAAAGGTTTGATTAAATCCCGCCGCCAGCTGTTCGAGGAGATCGATCACTTGCCTGGCAACCGTCCACATGAACTCGACCAGTTCACGGGCGATAGCGGTGCAGACCACCGTCGTTCGTTTACCGCGCGCAGCCAGCTTCCGGTAGCGGGCTGTCAAGCGGCTCTGCGCCTTCCAAGCAATCTCTCGCACTGCTGGCGACGTCTGCTCGAGCCGGTATAGCTTTGCCTTGCCGATCTTCGGCGGGTGTCGATATGTCCAGGCGCTTTCGACCAACATGTGGCGAACGCGGCCGTTGCCGGCCTTGGTGATGCCGCCACGCCTGACGGACTCTCCCGTCGATCGTTCGCTTGGCACCAGGCCGAGGTAACCCATAAGTTGACGTGGGCTCTCAAAACGGTTCACGTCACCAACCTCGGTCGCGAATGTCATCGCGACGACCAGATCGACGCCGCGCAATGTTTGAAGCGCCCGCACGAGCGGCTCCAGAGACCAGGTCGAGACGAACTCTTCGATCGTGCGCTCGAGCCGGTCGACCCGGTCCCTGGCGACGCGAACTGCTTCGACCATTTCTTGTAGCGCGATCTGATGTGCGGGGTGATCGAACTGCTCTTCCTGGAGCCAACGCAAATAGCGCATCGTCCAGCCCTTTTTGCGGGGATAGGTGCGGCCATGCTTGAGCATGAAGGCGCTCACCTGCTGCCGGTGGATCCGCAGCGTCTCAACCGCTGCCGATCGGGCGCGAACGAGGTCGCGCATCGCTTCGTGACCTTCATCGGGAACCCACACAGCCGTCAGTTCGCCGGCGCGTAGCAGCCGGGCGAGAGAAACGACGTCCCGGCGGTTCGTCTTCACACGATCGCCCGGCTTCCTTGGGATCAGCGATGGCGCCACCACCGTGCATTGGTGGCCGAGCGACCGGATCAGGCGATAAAGACCATAGCCAGTCGGGCCGGCTTCGTAACAGAAGTGCACGCGATCAAACCGGTTAGCAATCCGCCCTAAGACGCGGCGCATGTTGGTGGCCGAGGCATCGACCTCACCGAAGAACCGAACCTCCCCCTCCCGGCCCGCGTCAGCAATCGCGATGGCATTTCTCAGCTTGGCCACATCGATTCCGACGAATGCTTCCCTATAATCTGCCACGGCTCGTCCTCCTGTGATGAGGATCGGCTCGGTCCGCCCGAGCAACCCTCGGACGCGCAGTGTAGGGCGAGCCACCTCATCCGCAGAGGCGGACATACGGTCTTACGGTAAAGCGGCTCGCCATTTTGCATATTTGGCGACGGTGATCTGGGCCAGAAGCGCTTCCGCCGTCAAGCTATTGGAGCGTCGGAAACGAGAGACGCGGAAGCCAGCTCCAGCGTCGCCGGCCGCCTCGCAGTTCTCCAGTTCAGCGTCGTCCCGGCCTAACTCCGCCGTAGAAATCACTCGGCTCGGCGAACCGAGGGGCATCAGCAGCTATCGGATTGCGCGTCTCTCCACCATACTGTGTATGTGAAGGGCAGGACTTGGCGGCAATCAAATACCTGAACGTGACCGCTGATGATTTTCACCGAAAAGAAGGACAATGAGTCGTCCTCATAGCCGATGCATATGTCCGAACTCCCGGGGTTCAATATCCAAGGCGATTTCGCGCCGTGGTGATATAAGTACGGTAACAAGCCGCTGACCTGGCATTCACGGTCGTGGTCATATCCGTCCACTTGTCTTCCGCATACGGCGACACTAATCTCGTTCCACGTTTTGGTTTCGCGTTCGTACACGCCGAGGACATCGCAGCGGCGATGGTAAGCGAACGCGACCGCAGCTGACGCCGCTCGGACATGCTGTTTCATGTTCGCCTACCTAATGTGGGACGGACGAAGGGCGGGACGCGCCGAGTTCGCCCACCATGTCGTCACTAGCCGGCAACGATCGCCGAGGGTACTCACGACTTGCCCGATTGCTGCGTAGAGCGACTGCCGCTCGCAGCTCGACTTCACCTCGACGATTTCGCGCAAGACGCCGCCGGCCTAGATCCCGAGATCAACATGCTATCCTTACTGGCCTAAGCGGTAGCTGCAATGACCCGTGCTTTGCCCGGGGATGTCGCATCGTTGATAATGGCGTAGTCAACAGAGTTGCCGAACAAACCGTTCCGCCCATAAAAACCGAGCCAAAGTGCTTGTCGCGGACAATTCGTGTGTTGTTATCACCCTGTTTAAGAGCGCCATGACAGCCTCTTGCGAAACCAAGCCGAAGTCGGCCAAGGCGCAAGAAGCAAGCTGGGATGAAATTATGTCCGAACGAGCCATAATTGCCCTTGGCAGTACAAGTGCAAAAGTCTCCTTTGCGTAACCGGGTGGAAATACGTCGGAGCCCAAGCGCTCACGCAAGTAACAACGGAGGAGTTCCTTGCGCGAGCGAAGTGCAAACGGAAGCTGGGCTCCAAACTTGATCAATCTCGGATCGCCAAATGGGCGGACGGGCCAAAGTCCTCGCGTCGCGAGTGGACGAGCATGACAAAGACTTGCGAGCAGAGTTGTGGATTGAGTTGCACTGACGGGGGCGCTAAAAAGGAAGGATGAACGAGCGGCGTCGAGCCCGCGTTTCGTCAATAGGTCTTCTGCAAGCCCAAGCGCGATATCCAGGTGGGGTGAAGATGGAGACCTGGGTTCATCCTCGTCGCTGGTGAAGCGAGCGCAAAACTCGTCTCCTCCTAAGCCGGACCAGATTATTTCGCAGCCATCACCGCGAAACCGATCCCAGAGCGACCCGAACGCCTCAAGGTAATATTCAGAGATTAGTGGCAGGCGTCCTTTCGGGTCGAGATCTAAATCAATCGCCGGCATGTAGGCGCGCATTTCAACTTTGTGATCGCGGCAATTCAGTGCGCTCAAAATGCTCGCTCGGCGGTCACCCTGCTTGGGGCTACTCCCGTCGCCCAATAGTATTCCGCCACATGCTAGCGGCTCTATGCTCTCGCCAACAGCAATTGCGACGGAAGCGGAGTCCATTCCTCCGCTCAGCTCCACAGCACTTGCGCAAAAGGCGGTCGGCCGCGAACGAACAACCGCCTGAAGAGTATTAGAAAACTCAAGGACGTGATTGCTGTCCTCTCGTCCAGAGAGCTCAGGGGCTGATGAAGTTGTCGTCCCATACTCAAATGACGTTCGCGATCTGTCGACGTACAAGGTGGCGCCAGCGGTCAGCAGGTTAACGCCTACGCAGGCCTGCCGCGCAGAGTAGAACGTTCTCATCGATAGATGATGGCTTATGATTTCTGCATCAATCGTTCTCGATTTATCCAAGAGATCCATGAAATCCCAGGAGAGCGTAACCGTACGAGTGCGCTCCTCCACGTGGAAGTAAATTGGGAGGCTGCCAATATGGCCTCCTCGTACACGCAACCGAGGACCCCGGCGAGCGCCCTCGATCACGATAAAATCGAGCGGCCAGTGCATGCATTTCTGGTAGTTCTGACGAAACTGATCCGCAGACGCATGGGCTATTACGACCGAATGAACGCCAGCTTCGTCCGCCGCTCCTTGACGCTCACGTATGACGAAGAACCATTGCTCAGAGCTCGTCACTAACGAGCTCTCAAGGCTCTTATGTTGGAATGGCCAGATGTAGCTTTCACCAAACTGTATCGAACTGCCTTTGGCAAAAGGATCGAAGCTTTCCAGATCAGCTATTTTCAGAGTGGCCTTGAGCATTTGTTCCTGGACTAATCGTTACCGCCTCTCGTGTGAGAGGCGGTAACGAAGTGACGAATAATCTTAAAGGTAGCCCTGGTTAGCGCTGTCGTTAGGGAAAGGGGCCTTCTCTCCCTCAATAGTGGGAGGTGGCAGCACCGGCAAGGGGAGGTCAGTTGTATCGGTCCGCAATCGCCGCTTCGGCGTGTCTGCAGTCGCGCTCTTCATGTCAATCTCCGTGTGATCGAGCTTCTCGTCTCAAGTCTGTCTGGGCTTCAGTAAAAGCCACAGAGAGTGGCGCGGCAACGTGTCGGGCCATGACGGACACTCTCTTATGTGAGAAGGTGGGCGACAACCTACCAATGTCGGCAGTTGGAGGACGGCCCTGGACAGAATTGGATTGATGTCTAGTAACGGCAAATTGCCGCAACTTTGGCTGAGCCGCATTTTTACGTGAGATTGTATGGAATTCAGATCGCATGGCCACGTCAACTCTCTTAGTGCAGCCAAAGCCCCGTTCCGTGGATCAGCCACATCAGGTCAACGACAGCGTATTGCTGCCGGCTTCCGCAATTCTGCATGCGTACTGGCGATCCGATCGGCCCTTACTTCTCATCGTTGCGGCGGTGGCGGTACTGTCCAGCGCGAGCTGCGTCGCGGGCCCCTATGTATTTTCGTGTCTCATTGATCGTCTTCCGCGCAGCGAAGACATGTCGGTGGTTGCTTGGAGTTTCGCTGGATATGCGGTTTTGGTCGGCGCAGCCTCTGCATTGCAGCGCATGCTGCAGTATCTCTCCTTCATGGCAGCCGAGAACCTGAGCTTTATTGCTGCAACTCGCTTCTTCGATCGTATCCTGAGAGCCTGACTGAAAAATGGGTGAGTGATCTCAGTGGGATGTGATTCTACCGGATTTGCAAAGATTCGAGGGAGAGCACGATGCCCTGGACCAAGATCACTCGGGAGCAATATCGGCGGGACGATCTGCGTTATGCAAGCGATATGACCGTAAGCGGTATGAGCTCCCACGTCCGCGGTGATCAGCGTGCGTAGCGGATCGGCATCCAATATTGGCGCAAGGCCTCGACGGCCGCTGGGATGTCGGCGTGAGCGTTAGGCTCGCGGCCGCTTTGTGGCGCTCCGAGCAGCGGACGGTTCTGATCGTCGCGACTGTGCAGCAGGATGGGCAGCAGCAGGCCGTGATTGCCGTTGCCGGCGTCCAGCAACGGCGCCCACGCGGACAGTCTGAGCTGCATCGCGGCATAGAAGCCCTGGCACCAGGGGCGCGGATCGATATCGCCATTGACGTCGCGCCGGTGCATCGGCTCGAACCGATCGGGCGCGGTCGAGAGGGTGTTGCTGATGTCGTTGTGGCGTAGCGCGACGGCTGATATCGCGGCGAACTCCGGCGTGCCGCCATGGTTGAAAGCGTCAGCGTCGATCGCGAGCAGCGGGCAGATCCAGTCGAGCGGGCTCATTGACACCGGTCCGGCGACGATCGCGGCGGCATAGCCGTCGAGCATGGCGATGCTGGTGGCGACAGGATGGCGATTGGCGCGAGCCTGGAGCCATCGCTCGAGCTCCGTAAGCGGCATCGCAGCTGACGTCATCGAGGATGCTGTTTTATGGCGGCGCGGGCTCATGCGGCAGCCTGTGTGGTGCGATGGTGCGCCGCCTTCCAGTTCCAGGTGAGCAGTTCTTGCAGCTGATGGCTTTTGGTTCGCCCGGACACGATGCGCTCCAGCACGTCTGTCAGGTAGGCTTGCGGGTCGAGTTCATGGAGTTTTGGCGTGTTCACGAGCGAGGCCAGGATTGCCCAGCTCTCGGCGCCGCCTTCGCTGCCGCTGAACAATGAATTGCGTCTTCCCATCGCAATCGGGCGCATGGAACGCTCGACCGTGTTGCTGTCGACCTCGACACGGCCGTCGCGGAGGAACAGCGTCAACCCGTCCCAGTGATTGAGCGCATAGTTGATCGCTTCTGCCAGCTTCGACTGTGAAAAGAGCTGGTCCACCATCCCGGTCAGTCGCGCCTTGAGTGCCGCCATCAACGGTGCGCTCGTGGTGCGGCGGGTGGAAAGCCGCTGCTCCGCACTGCTGCCACGGATCTCCGCTTCGATGGCATAGACTGCCTGCAGGCGTTCGATCACCTCGCGAGCGAACGGCGACTGGGTCGTCTTGTACACCTCGACGAATTTGCGGCGGGCATGGGCGAGACAAAAGGCGAGCTGGATCGCGCCGCGATGATGGCGGGCGAGCGCCTTGTAGGCGGCATAACCATCTACTTGCAGAATGCCGGAAAAGCCCGTCAATTGTCCGGCGATCTCCTCCGTGCCGCGGCCGTTGGCGAACACGTAGGCAACCGCCGGCGGCGACGGCCCGCCCCATGGCCGGTCATCCATGGCATGCGCCCAGAACTGGCAGATGCGGGTGCGATGTCGTCCGGGATCGAGCACCGGCATCGGCGTCTCGTCGCAAAACAGGCGCGGTGCAGCCTGGATCATCCGCAGCTGGAGCTCGTAGAGGCTCTTGAGCCACCAGGCGGCACGCTTGACCCAGCCGGCGAGCGTCGCGCGGTCGAGCTGGATGCCCTGGCCGGCCAGGATCTGAACCTGCCGGTACAGCGGCAGATACCAGGCGAACTTCGAAACCACCACATGGCTCACGAGTGCCGTCGAGGCCATGCCACTCTCAATCAGGCGCGGCAGTACCTTTGCCTGGACCACACCATCGGTGCAGCTGCGGCAGGCGTACTTGGGACGGACCGTCCGCAACACCTGCAGCATCGCCGGGATCACGTCCAGCACCTCGCTGACGTCCTCGCCAATCTTGTGAAGCTGGCCTTGGCAGCACGGCCACGCGGTCGCCTCCGGCTCCAGCACCTGCTCACAACGCGGCAGGTGCTTGGGCAGCGCACCGATCACCGATGTTGCGGCGCGCTCTCTTGCGTGGCCTGTTGGGCGCCACAGGCGCATCGTCGTTGGCCGGCGCAGGCCGTGTGGCGTCGGTTTGAAGATCATCCAGCTCGAGCGCCAGTTGCTCATCCACGAGCACCGCAAGCCTCTCCGAACGCTTCCCGAAGATCATCTCCCTGAGTGTCTGCATGGCCACACGCAGCTTCTCGTTCTCGGCATCAAGCGCGAGCACCATCTCGGTCAGAGACGCCGGAACGGTCGGGAGAGCGTCGAGACGAATCGCCATGATCAGACGATACATGTGCACGCTCCACGCTCCAATCCTCCTCTTACCCAACAACGGCCGGCTGCTTCACAGGCTTGGGTGAGACGCGCGTCCACTCCAACCCGTCAAGCGAGGGCACATCGAAATATCCCCTCTCGGGAGTCTGACGAATCACCTGCCATCGAAGTTACAGTGTGCGAACCGACGCATCCGTTGTTCGGCCGCACGTTCCGCATCATTCGCCGCTCGGTCCTTGGTGGCGGCATCCCGCTTTCGTACGAGGTCGAACATCGAGACAGTGCCAGCCTTTTGATTCCGGTCGCGGCGACCGAACCACGGACGTCGATGGAGAATCGAACGAAGCTGAGCGTCGAGGCACTACACGATCTGACCTCTCTGGTTGAGCAGTTCGAACACGATGCCGATCGATCCGAAAGACCTTTGAGCTTGTGGGACACAGTGCCGAACCGTATGGCGGGCCTTACGTGAAATGTCTGACATTGTGGGGACCTTCTGCAATGGGCGACCACATTTCCTGAACAAGTGACATTGATCCCGGCGGTCGCCCGCTAGTTTGTGTCGCGCGGTCGGACAGGACGCCACGTGCGCGACATCAGCGGATCGTTGCGATCGTCGTATATGGGTACAAGCTCGCCAGCCTTCAACCCGAGGCCCTTCAAATCGGATAGCCACCAAGGCCTGCCGATTAAGTCCTTGTTTAAGGTGCATGAGTTCGGAAGTGGCCCGTTTCGGGCTTCGCACCGCATCAGCGATAAGTTCGCTCTGCGGTCCGAAGCGGACCGTTCAAGCTAAGTGTCGCAGCGTCCGTTGAATTACCCACCCAGTTCGGTGTCAGTCGGTGCTATAGTCCCCGACCGATCACGGTATCTCACAGCGTGCAAGGCGTTGCTCGCGTGGGCTACTCACGGTGTGGCGCTATGAGATTGCCGGACATACCGGTTACGGAAGAGGCGAATGTCATTTAATGGCACGATCGTTGCTCGGCGATCGAAACTGGCGCTCGCTTACATCACCGATGTCATAGCGACTTAGAATGGGGGGTAGATTTTGAGGTGAGTCCTGAGTCCTCCGTGGAGAACGCGAACGAGCGCTGATTCAAGCGATCTTTTGAGCCGGGACAGTTTCGGCGAAGGCCCGGATGATGGCACGCAGGAGTTCTGCGAGCCATCGCAGGAGCAGGCCGAAGTTGTAGCCGGCCGCGGCGAGGACGGCGTTGATGCGGTCGCCGCCGCGGCCTTTGAGATAGTTGCGGTCCATGCGGTGCTCGGCCTTGACGTGGCCGATGACGGGCTCGACGGCCGGACGACGCTTCATCTCGCGCCGGATGGAAGCCGTGACGCGACGGACCTGGCCCGAGATCCAGACCCTGAACCGGTGCGGGTGATTGTGGCCGCGGTACCCTTTGTCGACATGGATGCGGCGAGCCTCCACGCCGGTGAGCTTCTCCACGTCGGCGACCACAGGGCCGAGCGTGTGGCCGTCGGAGGGATTGCCGTGCAGCGCCTTGGCATGGAGCACGAACTGTCCGCCCTTCGGGGACGTCACGGGGGTGGCGATACTGACCTTGCAGCCGAACTCGTAAGGCGCGCGGGCTTTGCCCTTGCCGATGCACTCGACCTCCGGCGCATGTAACGCATAGACCTTGGGGCCGCGCTGATGCTGATCCTGGACTGCGCACCCGCTGCGCCAGATCGAGCAGCGGGCCGAAGCGCGCTTCCAGGCACCGCATCGCCATCAATCTTGCGGCGGATGTCGCGGATGATCCGGCCAAGCCGCGTCCGCAGGAACTTGAGCTGGCGCCGGGCGCGCTTGAACTGGTGGCCGTGGGTATAGCGGCCGACCATGATAGCAGCGCGCTTGGCCAGCCGCAGATAGCTCTGGCGCAGCGGCACACGATTGCGCTTGGCGAGCCCGACGAGCTTGGTGATGGCCCGATGCATCAGCCGCGCGTCGGTCGGGTGCGCAACGGCCTTGGGCTGCACCGTGGTATCGACGACCACCGCTCCAGGTCCTTAGGGCCGACGGCGCCAGCCTTGTGCGCCACCGACAGACTTTCCTGGATCAGCGCAACGAGCTGCTCCTCGCCGAGCCGCTGGCGCCAGCGTGTCATCGACGATCGATCGAACGGCAGACGGTGGCAGAAGCTCAACTCGCCGCAGAAGTATTGGTAATAGGGGTTCTCGATCCAGCGGGCGCACAGCACCTCATCCGAGAGATTGCGCATGTGCTTCAGGATGAACAGGCCAGCGACAAGCCGCGTCGGCACGCCGGGCTGCCCCGGACCGGTTTGGCACACCGAACCAAAGCGGTCATCCAGAAACTTCCAGTCGATCAGCGCCGCCAACCGCACCAACGGGTGGCCCATGTCGATGATTTGATCAAGGGCCGGAAGCAACAGGTCTTTCTGGCGATCATCCCGCGGTTTGCTCATCGCCGTCCCCAATGCCGATGACCCGCCGTCAGGGAATCACGAATCGCTCGAAAGCAAAATCCCAAAACGCAAGAAAGCGCGGCCCAACACCCGGCTTTCCTGCAAAATCGAATACTTTATCGAGACAACTTCTGCCTATCTCTCAGGCCGATCCGCATTCTTCACGGACGACTCCTGAATTGAGGGCCAGAGGCGCTCAGTGATGGTAGCGGCCCGGTCAGGAGACCTGGTTCGCAAGCAGACACTTTATTCGTTCGGCCTCTTCCCTCGACAGTTTCTCGGCCCAGTTGCCGTTCCTTAAAAGAGCTGGCCCCTTGCGTTCTCGATCGTAAACCATCCAGCCGATGGTGCCCTGACGAACGATGAGCCGTTGTGCTGCCAATTCCAAGACGGCCTCCAGTGGCACCTAGAAAAGAAGCTTCGACAAGGGCAAAATGCCTAGGGCGAGGCGTTGGGTTGTCGTGAGCCAAAAATCAACCCAAGAACCGATCATGACTTGTGCAAAGATATAGAGCAGCATCACGCACCAATCCGCAGCTCGTTCGGGCTTTGAGGTGCAATCCAACCACGCTCGAAGGAAGCGGCCGTTGCCATCCTGCCCAAGAAACTCTCTCACGTCCTAAATGGCAACCAAATTACTATCGCAACCAAAGGCTGTCTATCGTAAAGAAGGCAGCTTCGCTCCGTAAATGTCCGGGGTTGGCTAATCACTCAGGCAGTGATGCACCAAAGCAGATGAGGCCAACAATTAGCAGCGCGCCAGCGCATGCCTCCAAGACCTTCGATCTATGCCGACGTGCGTACAAGGCGAGGGCGGATCCCGAAATCATGCTCAGGATACCGAGTTCGCCTATCATTCTCGAACCAAATTGCTGAACTTGAAAAATGGCTTTGGGCAAAACGAAGCGTCTAGACGAAGCCATCCGGTCGTCGCTTGAAATGAAATCATCTTCGGACACCCAGGCGCCGCACGCAGCCAGCGAGTTTCCATGTAGGCATTGAACCTTATCGCGCATCGGGCGACCTAGATGCCCTGCTCGGTTACGGCTTTAGGCCGACGACGCTCTGCCGTTAAATAGATGGCGACAACCAGGGGCGACAACCTACTTGATTTGGTCCTTGAGGCTATCGCGGAAGTGTTGCCGATTAGATCCGCGCATTTAATTCCTTGGGTTTCCGGGCCGGCGAGCTCTAGTCGAAGCCTATCCGCGCGCTTCCGCCGCGCTCGGTTCCGGCCCGGTACGAAGTATTCGAGGCGCCAAGGATTGGAGGCATCGTCTCCGGGTAATTCCCCCCATATCGAATGCTGTTTCGCCAGCCGAGCCAAAGGTTCGGGCCAGGCTCGGGATCTCCGGGCTCTGGCGAGATAGCCTTCGCGAACCCGTCCATTCTCGAGCGCATCGAGGCCGGTGAGCGTGCTGATGGACGCGAGATTCATGGCCGAAAGCTGATCGCGCTTAAGCGGCGGGAGCGATGCTTTGCGGCTGCCAATTCCAAGGCAGCAATTCGTTAATGCGCTTGGCAGGGCATCCGGTACCTTGGGGGAAAGCTGGTTGCCGCCATTCCCCCAGCCTAAAGCGTCCTTTTTGCCATACGGCAATCGCTGCTCATGTTGGACGCAGAAAAATCTGATCCTCATGGCCTGGCGGCCCTAGTGTTCCCGTTTAGCCCACGCCCTTGAGATGAGGTCGCGTCGACGTGCAACCAGCCGGATGGTGTCTTGAACCAGCATTCGCCTGGTTTAACCCGGGTGTGCCCGTGTCCAGCTTTCCAGTACCGGACTGTTCTAAGAAGCGATGCGGGATGCCTGCCGATTGCGGTCGCAAAAGGTATATTCTGACGGTTCGTCAACCCAGCGGAGAATACCCATGGCCAAAAAGCCACGGTCTGCACCGCCTTCCAAGACCGTGCACCCCATCAGGTCATCGAAGATTAAGCACCTTGCAGGTATTGCGACGGCCACGCCGTTCAAGCTGAACAAGCATACCCAGGAATTCGAAGCATCCGTGCTGCGATACATTGAGCCAGAGGCGGCAAGGTGAAGTAGCGGTACAAACCCCTTTTTGATTTCATTACGTGGCCCCGCGAATGTGCAGACATCTGCACATCTGCGTGGCCCCCCCTTTTCGGTAGGCGGCAACTGTCGGTGGGGCATGTAAACCTATCGGGATCGATCTGTCTTTCTGCCCGCGCGGAGGCCCTCGCCATGAAGCGGATGTCGACCCCTGAAGCGATCGCGGCCGTCGCCTTGTTAGCGATCTTCGCGTTTGCGATTTGGTTTCACGCCATTGCCGTGAACGTCGAGCACTCGTCGTCGAACCGTGCGCGATCGATGGTCACACTTCGATGACCATAGAAAGTAGCAGAGGTCGGGATGCGTAAGATGCTGGTCTATGGCTCAGCTCGATAGAGTCTTGCCTCAGCTGTCACGGAATCGGGTACGAAGCCGTACAGGCCCACAGAACGCGAACTGAGAGGAGTTGGCCGCCATTTCCAACTCCCTGGCGAGATTAGTGATGGGATAGTCCATCGCCGAGTAGTTGCAGGTTCGTTAAACGCACCGCAGTGATAGCGCTGCTTTTGGGATGAGGCAGGCTCCTGCCGAACGATTTTATGATTCTCCAGCACATCGACATGGGAGAACAATGCGGCAGCTCAGAGGAGAGTATGAGGCTGCCCTCTCCTGCAACCGGCGTTTGCGGCGGTTGGGTTCGCATTCAAGACGATATTGAAAGGGCGCTTAGCCGGCATGATTTTGTGCGAGCGTATCGGTATGCTTTACGGCTTTGCCTGCTAGTCACGGAAGAAGCCGCAGCGTAGCGCGTTGAATCTAAAGTTCGCCACATAAAGTCTGCTGGGCTTTGTGGCAGAAGCGTTTGACGGAAGCCAAAATCTGGTTTCTGCGGACTTGGTCCATTTGAAGGGGCTTCGGGTTTCTGTTGTGCAAGTCGATGAGGGTACGGATGTCGGCCTCGAGCTGCCTGACGGAGGTGTGAACACCTCGCTGGATCTGCTTTCTGGTGAGCTCAGCGAACTAGCGCTCGACCTGATTGATCCATGACGCGGAAGTCGGCGTAAAATGCACATGGTAGTGAGGCCGGCGGCGAGCCACGCTTTGATCTTGGGTGTTTTGGGGGTGGCGTAGTTATCCATGACGATATGGACATCAAGGCTTTCAGGGGCATGGGCATCGATCTCATTTAAAAACTTCAAGAACTCGACTGCCCGGTGGCGCTTGTAGCATTTGCCGATGACGAACCCGGAGGCGACGTCGAGCGCGGCAAACAGCGAGGTGGTACCGTGCAGCACATAGCTGTGCGTGCGCCGTTCCGGGCACGTCAGGCATCATCGGCAAGACCGGCTGCTCGCGATCGAGAGCCTGAATCTGGCTTTTCTCATCGATGCTGAGGACGAGAGCTCGGTTCGGTGGGGATAGGTAAAGGCCGACGATATCGCGCAGCTTGTTGACAAACAGCGGATCGCTCGACAGCTTGAATGTCTGGCTACGGTGCGGCTGCAAGCCGAACGCCGACCACATTCGGCGGATCGTGGTGTGGTGTAGGAAAAGCCAGTTTCCGCAGCCATCGAGCGGCTCGACCAATGCGTCGCGTCGCCCGGCGTCGCTTGCAGCGTTCGCTCGATCAGGGCGGCAACCTGATTGTCGCTGATCGTGCGAGGGCGGCCAGGTCGCGCTTCGTCAAGCAGGCCATCACAGCGATCCTTCAAAAATCGGCGGCGCCACTTGCCAACGGTGTGTTCATGGATGCCGAGTTCGGCAGCCACGGACTTGTTTGGCAAGCCATCTGCACACCGCAGGATCGCGCGGCACCGCTCAGATAGCGATCGGGCAACTCGATGACGACGAACTTGCCTCTCCAAGTACGCTCGCTCCTGCGGACTCGGCACCAACGGCGCGATCGGCCGGCCTCTCACACCTGCATTAGCCAAAAGCGCTCTCCCCTACAGAGATTCGAGCTATCATATCTATCATATAATGTGGTGAACTTGCATTCCAGATGACTAGAAGATCGATTGTGGACGGGTGCGCCCCGGTAAGTCGTACCTGCGTTTGAGCCGGCGCTGAGGCCAAACTTGTAGTGCCAGCTCCCGCTTGAGCTGCGCGCTTCGTCCGGGACACGGACCAGGACATTTCCGGGGCATCGTGGGACATCCGTGACATCGTCGTCAGAATCGTCGGGAACGGCACGGGACATGATGGGACAATGAACACACGCCCCGCGCGTCAGCGCGTCTATCGGCAGGCGCAGGTGTCAGCTATGGCCGCGGGCCAACCATCGCTTCGCTCGCCGAGCGCCTTTGGCGCCTGGCGGTCGTCCCAACGGAACAAGTTCTGAGCGCGCGAAGCCTCAGCACAGCGCGCGAGCTACGCGGCCCGGCGCCACTCGGAAATGATGTTGCCGCTGCTCAGCACTCATCATCAGGGGGGCTTCTGGCGCCATTCGCGCCCAGCTTTTCGGCTGGTCTGAAGCAGAAGGTGCAACTTCAGTTCCTCGCATTTCTTTGCGACCTCCCAAACGGCGGCAGAGGAAGCTCGCCAGCTCACGGAGAGTATCGCTCGCCCGCTTCTCATGCATCTTTCGTCTCGGTCCATTCGGCTCCGGAGTAGATGTCGGGTTTATCAGGTGTTGGCGGGAGATTTCGTCGCGGTTCGTTATGGCCTCTTTCGCTCGGCGCCATAGGCCATTCAAAGATCAAGGTTAACTTCACAGCTTCCGCCCGGTCAGCGACTGAACCGCAGCAGTTACGTGCTTGCATTCCTCGTCGTCATCGGCGTCTTCCTTGAAGACGGCGACCGCCACCAACCATCCATTTTTGCGCCCTTAAAGGGCTTGTCTCGGAAACGCATTCGTTCCGTCGTTATCGGCCGAGCAGACGCCGTTCAGGCAGGTGTTCCTACTCAGCGACGAGTCCTCTTACATTACCGGTTCAGAGATGATCGTGGATGGTAGTCTCACAATCGGCGTCCCACAGAAATCTAAAGCGCCCGAGACAATTTTTTGATGGGTATCGACTGAATGACGCCAACACACCGTTTTCGTGCGCGGTTGTCAATTATGTCAGTCGCGACCACGTATCCAAAGTACTATGTCGCTCGATCCAATTACGCGCCTTGGAGAATGCGGGTTTATCGTGCCAGCCAGGATGGTAGTCGAATTCGCGGGTGGACTGTTCAGCAGTGCGTCCGCGAATCTCTTCGCGTCAGCCTCACTTGGAAAGGTTCTGGTTTCTCGAATGGAGTATCGATTTGGCCCTTTCGACTGGTTGAAGGAAACATACCAAGTGTGTTGTAGCCATATCCTTTTCGTGCTCATCGGCCGATGACTTTATGCCTCAACGCATGTGATGCAGCCGGATCTGCACAGTTTTTCAGTGACGATCATTAACTAGGGTGGTCATGCCTCCATCAGCAGGTCAATTGCGAGTATTGGTAGTTGATCGTTTGCGGCAATTGTCGTCGATGGAGGGCTTGACTATTTGGCAGGCCGTCGGATCGACCCAGCCCAGAAGGGCGGCAAGAAGATCGGGTTACACCGGCAGACTTGACCACGCCCCGCGCCGCCGAGGCCGGCGGGAGCGAAGCAATATCCGCTGTCTAACGCAGCCCCGATGCTTGGCTTGCTCGCGCCATGCGCGGCCCGCGCTCAGGAAAACACGCCCCAGCCGATCCTGCGGTGATGCTCGATCCGCCGTGCGTCGTCGTGAGACAGGCCGCCACGCTGTGGATCGAGGTGCTGGCGCCGAACTACATGATGGCGCCGCCCAAGCTGGTAGATTTCCAACTGCGCAATGCCCTGACGCGCCAGCTGCGCAGCCCAAATGAGAGCGAAGAGCGCGACGGGCTCACTTATGGCGGCGTCCGGTTCGAATTCGCGATCCATCCGCAGGAGCCGGGCAGCTACGCGATCTCTGGCCTGACGATCGTCATCAAATACGCAGCCGATCCGCCAGCCACACGCGAGGCAACGCTTACGCTCCCGCGGATCGCATTTCAACCCTCATCCCGCATGTGGCACCCGATCTGCAGCCCTTCCCCGCTGCACGCAGTCTGTCGATCGCGCAGACCATCAATCGCTCGTCGGATCAGCTCGAGACCGGGAATGCCGTGACGCGAACCGTCACTATCGAGGACCGAGGGCATCCCGGCGATGCTGTTGTCGCCGGCGAAATTTGCTGTCCTAGACGGGCTCAAGCTCTACCCTGCTCAGCCGTCGCTTCAGACATCGGCGCGCAAAGAATCGACGTGGCGCATTTCGATGCGGTGACCTGCATGTCGAGGCAAACCCGGCAGCGAGCGGCGCATCGCCAGTTGCTACGTCCAGCGCACGCCGGTCATGAGGCGTATTGCGCGACGTGTTCGCGCTCGACTGGCTGCAACGGCTCGAACCGGTCGCGCCACGTATGCGATCGAGGCATTGCGTCTCGCTGCCCACGATCCAGTACTCGACGCCGAGATCTGCGTGGTCGAGGGCGCGCCTGTTCGCGCCGTCTACAGACGTGGCCGCGGCACCGAACATCGGCGCAACTCAATCGCGTTGACGATCGTGCGGTGCCGCTCAATCGGCAGAGGAGGCCTGCGCGATGAGCCGTCATGCAAGCGCCGTTGCGGTCTCGAAGCGAGCCATCTTGATTGCGCTGGCCACTCTGCTGCCCGGCGCACTCGCGCCTGCATGCGCGCTGACCCAGCCCGACCCGCTGCCTTCTTGGAACGGCGGCCGGAAAAGGCGATTGCCGATTTCGTCACGCGCGAGGGCGGGCGGGACCTCGTTCCGCCGGCCGAGCATATGGCCATGTTCAACAACGACGGCACGCTGTGGACCGAGCAGCCCTTCTATTTCCAGCTCGCCTTCACGCTCGACCGGGACAATGGCGCCGGAGCATCCGTACTGGAAGACGCGGCAGCCGTTCAAGGCGATTCTGGAGAAGGACACCGGGGCGCTTGCCGCGGGCGGGGAGAAGGACCCGCTGCAGATTAATGGCGGTGCCGCATGCCGGCATGACCACCGATGCGTTCGCAAGCTCGGTGCGCGACTGGCTCGGACGGCTCAGTTGCGGTGCAGTTCGGTGGTTACGACAGCAAGATCCAGAACTGCCTACCGATCACCAAAGTCTGGAACTAACGGTTCGGCTCTTACCGGCCCACGGTGGCAATTTTCCGAGGCAAAGCCGGCGGACTGAATACGCAAGGAGGAGATGCGAAATGAAAGCGCTTATCTTCGAAGGTCCCGGTAAAAAGTCTCTCGCGCAGCGACCGAAACCGGCCATCCTGGAATCCGGAGACGCCATCGTGCGCTTCGTGAAAACCACGGTCTGGGCACTGATCTCCACATCCTCAAGGGCGATGTAACGACCTGTCAGGTCGGCCGAATCCTAAGCCATGAGAGAGTGGGCGTCGTTGAGCAGGTTGGCGATGGCGTGACCGCTTTCAAGGCGGGTGACCGCGTCCTCATCTCCTGCATATCGTCCTGCGGCAGATGCGACTTGTGCCGGAGAGGCATGTATTCGCGGTGTCGTACCGGTGGGTGGATTCTCGGCAGCAAGATCGACGGCACGCAGGCCGAATATGTCCGGACGCCGCATGCTGACACCAGCCTCCCCCATTTGCCTGATGGGGTCGATGAGGAAGCTGTCGTCGTGCTCAGCGACATCCTTCCCACCGGATTCGAATGCGGCGTGCTCAACGGCAAGATCTCGCCCGGCTCCGCCGTCGCCATCGTCCGTGCCAGCCCCGTCGGCCTCGCTACGCTGCTGACCGCACAGTTCTATTCGCCTGCCGAGATCATCATGATCGATCTCGACGACAAGCGCCTCGCCATTGCGCGCCAGTTTGGCGCAACACAGACGGTCAACAGCGCTGATGGCAAAGCAGTTGAGAAGGTTCGCGCGCTGACGGGGGAGATGGCGTGGATGCTGCCGACGCCCATGCTGCTGAAGATGGTCGTTTCCCACCGCATTGAACCGAAGCTGTTGATTACACACCGCTTCAAGCTCGACGAGATCATGGACGCCTACGACATGTTCTCGTGCAGCAGAGACCGGGGCCTTGAAGGTGATCATCGAGACATAAAACAGCGAGGAAGGCAGTGGTGTCGGCAGGCGGAAGAGAGAGGTTCGACACAGCCCAGGCACGAAAGTTGTCTGAGGTTGCAACGAAGGGCCACCTATCAGGCTACGTTCCGAAGGCGCGCGCACCTTCTCACGAGAAGCCCATCGACCGAATAACACACGCTCCGGGTTTAAACAAGACAGACGGCAATCTAGCTGATCAGCCCGCGTAAGATGGCCTCCACGCGCATTGAGACGGCCGTGTATGCTGCGCGGCCTTGATGGCTTGGTCTCTCGTGCGGTCGCAGGGAAGCGTGGCGAGCAGCCGCTCGAAGCGCACCCTGCGCCAGGCCTGCACGCGGCGGAGGCGCGGCAGGGGCGCCGGCTGCTCTTCAACGCTGATCCGCTTCTCACTCGTCAAATTGGCCAGCTCTCTCTGAGGTTGTGCGCCAAGCCAAACTCGCGGAGGAAGGGATGAGATTCCCGGAATGTTACGGATTGGCTCAGAGGCCGAATTCGACAAAGAGGGATGGCTAGACTAGCGATCGATGATCCCCGGCGAGGATGGCTTTGGCGCGCACGGAGACGGCCATGTAGTGCTGTGCCGCTTTGATAGACTTGAGCTTACCCGGGTCATTCTGTGCGATGTTGGGATTAGATAGGAGGCGCTGGAGCCGCGCCCTGCGCCACGCCTGCACACGGCGGAGGTGTGGCAGGATGGCCGGCCGCGCGACAGTGTCGATCCGCTCAAACTTGCTCGCCGCTGCGGCTTTCCTCCTAGTCGCAGCCTAGCGCAGCTCGCGCCACACACGGAAGAGGGTCCCGTGATCCTGCGGACTGGGCCCGCCACGATTTGCAATCCTCCCATTATTGGGAGGTGGGTGCGTAGAGTAACTTCCTGTCTTGAATATCGGAGGAGTGATGGCAGCAGGATGGATGGTTACGATCGGCGTCCCCAAAGACGACGGCAAGCTTCGATATGTAACCTATGCGGTCGCAATCGCCGATGCGGCAGAAGCCGTAAAGGCTTCATTGGCGGCCAGCGCGGGCGAAGCAGCGATCTCGAATTCCGAACTCGGCGAAGCCGACTTGAAGGGCCTTGGCCTAAGAGCCGGCGAGCTTGTGACCATATACGATGATCGGATCGATCCGCTGATCTCGCGGACGTGGCGTCCTGATACCGGCTAGGATCGAGCGCCCCAATCCTCAAGGCACGGCTGACCAGAGCCTTTTGGGGCCGCGTGCGATTGTTTGGCACGCTAGTTGCTGGGCTTGGTTGCTTGGCCCCGATGTCGCGGGACAACAAGTCGAAAAGTCAGAACTTAGCGCGGGCGGTCCGCTCCAACCCGCCCGGGTATTGTGTTGCCAGCGACCCAGCATAGGTTTCTCTCGGCAGAGATCGCGTGGTCTAAGGTACACATCCGGGGAGAAAGTGCATGACCAAACGCCGGATGCTTTTCAAGCTAGCAAAGCCCCTTACTGACCGCCTGTTGGAAGAGGCGGCGCGCTTAAGGAGCCGCGCTGACCAAATGCCAGCATGCGCAAAGCGCGACGCGATATTGCGCAAAGCGCGCGAGTATCAAGTGACCGCTCACCTGGCAGATTGGATTAGATCGTCCGGGCTTAGGTCCCCGACTTAGCCGGCGGCCCTCATCTTACCCCGTGGACGCTTCAACCCGAGAAGCTTGAACACGTGAGCGCTGATCTTCTCTGTAAGTCCGTATGTCCGCCTCTGCCGATGAGGTGGCTCGCCCTACACTGCGCGTCCGAGGGTTGCTCGGGCGAACCGAGCCGATTCTCATCACGGGAGGACGAGCCGTGGCAGATTATAGGGAAGCATTCGTCGAAATCGATGTGGCCAAGCTGAGAAATGCCGTCGCGATTGCGGATGCAGGCCGGCGGGGGAGGTTCGGTTCTTCGGCGAGGTTGATGCTTCGGCCACCAACATGCGCCGCGTCCTAGGGCGGATCGCCAACCGGTTTGACCGCGTCCACTTCTGTTACGAAGCCGGGCTCTCAGAGCCTACTACAGGTGTCCACTCATTCGGAGGAGGTTCAGGATCAGGGAAGTGAGCCCGAATAATCCGCTAGGCGTGAGTATTATTCTAATCCCTCGACTCAAAGGAGGTTGACCGGCATCGTCAACTTAATCGACCGCTGAGCTGAAGGAGGCAATTCTCAAAGGTTCGAGATTCGGCCATTGTGCTTGTCGTGGAGATCTCGCGCCAAGTTGCAAAGGCTCGCTCGCGCGAAGCACGACGGAAGTCGGCAGTGACAGCTCCGGGATAGGGGATGTGGAAAAGGTTCGCGACCTGATCGTGAACTGACAGAAACCGTTGAGCCTGATGGCACGATTTGAAACGCTTCATGATCCGCTCGCGTCGCCGCGTCGGCTGATGAGAATTCTCGGCCCGATTGTTGAGAGCTTTGTGTGGCGATGTTCGACGTGAAAGCCCATCTTCGCCCTCGCAGTGCCGTACGAACGGAGCTTGTCCGTGATCATCAGGCGCGGCGGCGTGCCGACGGATTTCAAGAGCTTTTTCATGGGCCGCTGCGCAACGCGCGAGTCTCTTCGGCGCTGGATCAAGACGTCGAGAACGAAGCCATTTTGGTCGACAGCGCGCCAGAGCCAATGTTGTTCACCCGCGATCGAAATAACGACTTCGTCCAGATGCCATTTGTCACCGCGAGCGGGAGCGCGCTGGTCGGATCCGATCGGAGAACGCCTTGCCGAATTTCCGTCCCTACTGGCGCACGGTTTCATAGGTCACGCCAATGCCACGGTCACGCCAATGCCACGCGCCGCCAGCATTTCCTCGACCATGCGCAAGCTTAAGGGAAACCGGAAATGCAACCAAACGGCATAGCTGATTACTTCCGGTGGGAAGCGATGGCGGCGATAAAGAGGGTCCCGGACGGTCGGCATGCCCGTCGCCTACCCCCTCGGGCGCTCCAATTCGTTAACTTGACGGTGCCGGTTGGGGAGTGAGCCTACAAGCTTTGGCAGGCGACGAACTCAACGAGTTAAGGTATTCTGGAGGAAACTCGGTCGCGCATCTCCGCTCAAAGCCGGGACGCGACCAGATCAAGGAGATCACGGATGGCCCACAAGACACTGGTCAATCAGAGCTGGCCGTTGTTTACAGTGTTGCTCATCACGCGTATTGGCTCGGAGCCCAACCAGTCCGTGGCGACGCGCGGCAGCAGCTGGGATAACGTGCTGAACACACATGACACGCTGACCTTCAGCGGAACGAGCGGCCTGAACGTGGTGGGCTCGAATACGTAAACGCGGTCCACGGCGCTACGACCACCGACTCTCTACGGTCTGAACGCCGCCGGCAGCTTGGTGGAAGCTTCCGTCGGCGACCAACACGTCTCGGAAATCCGACGCTTCGTCGTGCTTGGATATCGTCCGCTCTCTTCACTTCCAGACAGTGCGTCGCCGCCGGTTAAGCCTGTGGTCAGGCATTGGCACAAGCGAATTCCTTGAAAGAGATCGTCAACCACGACTATCGCAAGGCCCAGAGA
The DNA here is from genome assembly GCF_020194035.1 of Bradyrhizobium sp. BRP56. Classification (NCBI taxonomy): domain Bacteria; kingdom Pseudomonadati; phylum Pseudomonadota; class Alphaproteobacteria; order Hyphomicrobiales; family Nitrobacteraceae; genus Bradyrhizobium; species Bradyrhizobium sp. BRP56. Next base: position 33,919 of record NZ_JADYVV010000032.1, on the reverse strand, counting down.
AACCGGGACCGGACCGGCGCTTCCCCACATGATGCTCCGGTCCCTATCCAATTCTGAACCGATGATGTGACGCCGACCATGCTGCCCAGTTCTCAACAGGCCCGAGATGTGGCCTATCAGCTTCACGCCTATACCAACGCGCGGTCGCACCAACGGGCCGGGCCGCTCATAATTGAATGCGGCGAGGGCCCCTACGTCTTCGACACGGCAGGAAAACGCTACCTCGATGCGATGGCCGGTCTCTGGAGTGCGGGTCTTGGCTTCAGCGAAAAGCGGCTTATCGAAGCCGCGCATCGCCAGATGCAAATCCTGCCATTCTATCATACCTTCGCATCACGATCGAATGGGCCTTCCATCGCGCTTGCCGAGAAGCTGGTGAAGATGTCTCCGGTGCCGATGAGTAAGGTGTTCTTCACAAACTCCGGCTCGGAAGCAAACGATACGGTGTTGAAGCTGATCGCCTATCGATCGAATGCATTGGGCCAGCCTCAGCGCAAGAAGGTCATCAGCCGGTTGCGCGGCTATCACGGCGTCACGATCGGTGCGGCAAGCCTGACCGGATTTCCCGACAATCACCGCTCTTTCGATCTGCCGCTGCCCAACATTATGCACACGGGCTCCCCCCATTTCTACAAAGACAGCCGTGCGGGCGAATCGGAGGAGACCTTTGCGGCGCGTCGGGCCGAGGAGCTCGAGTCGCTGATTCAGCGCGAAGGTGCCGATACCATTGCAGCATTCTTCGGTGAGCCCGTAATGGGCGCGGGCGGGGTCATCGTTCCGCCGCCGACTTACTGGGACAAAATTCAAAGGGTGCTAAAAAAGCATAGCATCCTTTTGGTCGCTGATGAGGTGATTTGCGGCTTTGGCCGGACCGGAAAAATGTTCGGTTGCGAAACCTACAACATCGCGCCCGATGTAATCGTAGTTTCGAAGCAGCTCACGTCCAGTTATTTTCCGTTATCGGCGATCATAATGAATGACTACATGTTCGAACCAATCGCGGACGAGAGCAATAAGGTTGGACTGCTGGCTCATGGCTTCACGGGCGGTGGTCACCCGGTCGGAGCCGCCGTTGCGCTCGAAAACCTCAAACTCATCGAGGAGCGGGGTCTGATTGCGAACGTTGGCCGCATCGGGGCCTACATGCAGGAACGGCTGCGCACGCTCGTTGACCATCCACTCGTTGGGGAGGTCCGCGGCGTTGGCCTTATTGCGGCAATCGAGCTGGTGCTGGACAAGAAACGGAAAGTCGCCGCTACCACTCCGGGCGACGTTGGCAGCATCGCGAGCCGGTTGCTGCAAGAGCGAGGGATCATCGTGCGGAATGTAGATGATGCATTGTCGATATGCCCACCTCTGATCGTCAACAAGGATCAAATCGACGAACTCGTCGACGGGATCACGGGCATGCTCCACGATCTTAAGGCGACTGTGGTTAATTGTCGCGAGCCTCACTAGCGTTCACTCAACTCCGCTTAGTGCGCCTCAAGTCCGATTGCCTGGACAGATCCACCAATGATCGATACACGGCGCATAACGCGCATGCATTTGCCCGATCGGACCGGTGCTTCCGCAAATCCTCGGCGCAGTCGAAGTCAGGCGTAACAATTATAGGGCGAGATCCACGGCGCGAGATGCAGCCGCCCGGAAAGCGTGACCCTCATCGCGGCGAATCACGAAGGCCTGCCTTTCGCAGCAAGAGGCGTTGACGATCGCTGGGCCTCGCTCTCGATCAAGGCAAACGGGATGGATTTATCTCGGTTGGCACAATGGCGACGATAGCATCTACGCCGCAAGGTCGACCAGGGCTTGGACCACGCCTCAGCCGCCGACCTCGAAGCGGCTGATCCGGAAGACGCAGCCCCTGCGTCAAGCGACCGCCCTCAAAGGAAGCTTGAGCCGAAGCTTCTCGCCGAGACCGAGTACCGGGCAAGTCGGCCGGGGGACAGGTAGGAAACCATTTTTCAAGGACTTGCGAGATTTCCCCGAGATCATGCCGCTTGCTCGCGGCCAAGGTAAAGATGGTGACTTTTCTAGATTGCGAATTGAGCGACGTTGCAGCTTCGCTCAAGCGGCAACCCCGCGGTGGCGTCTGATTGAGCACGAAAGCAAATCGGCGGTTGAGCCTACGAATGGCAATCAGCGTAGGTATCGCAGCTTCGATGTCGGCCAGACTTGGACGCACCGGGATCAGGCAAAGATCGGCACTCGCGATGGCACGCATAGCCAGTGCATTGTTCGTGGGAGCGGTATCGATAATTGTAAGCCAGATCCCCTCAGCTTCAAGGCTGACGAGCGCCTCTTCTATTCCGGCGGGATCGGCGACCCGAACGACCCGCGGATAGGGATGCCCGCGCCGCTCTATCCATTTTGAGATCGTCTCTTGTGGATCCGCGTCGACAATTCCGACGCGCTCCCCGTGTCCCATCGCGGCCACTGCGATTCCGACCGTCAGCGTGCTCTTGCCGCTTCCTCCTTTTTGGGTGACTAGAGCAAGGACATACATCGCCTGCGCGTCAGGGACAACAACGACATGAAAGACACGAGGTGAGCCTACCATTCCGTCTCGCAAATCGCATCAATAGCGAGCGCGGAACTCACAATCAAATCGGAGCGCAGCCACTAACTATAGTAGCGCGCTATACGGCGTCCAACGCCGGCCGGTCCAAACATTGGGCCACGCGGACATTCCATAGCCAACCCGAACGTTTAAAGGTGCTGGCCAGCGCTGCTACAAAAGCAGGACTCTCGCATAATCCGCCCCTTACTGTTTGCCGCTTTCGCGACGGCGCATCGAGTGATAACCTACCTTTTCTCGCCAGGCACAGTGTTTGTGAGGGAATCCGTTTAGCGCGCATACCGGAATCGTGAGTCCGCTGTTGCCATTCTGACAAATTCAGCGGGAGGTCGTAAGCAGGCGCTGGGGCACTGCAACGGAAAGGTGCACGGACGGCAGGGTAAGGCGCCCGTGCGAGTTGCGGTACGAAGAGCTTGGCCGTCGAGAGGACAATCGCAAGCGACCAAGCCATGTGGCTCAGCAACCCTCGTGCCAGACGATGAAAGAAAGGCGAGAGAGCAGAACGGCGCACTGTCACACTGGCGCCAGCTAACTGTTCGTGCAGCGCCGGACACGCGCGTCATCAACCCGACACGGTTGAGCGAGATGAGACGTGCGACGTATGATGCCGAGGACGCAAGGTGATTGGATCAATCTCGCCATCTGTAAAACGATCGGCTCGCCTGGTCTCAAGCCGAGATTTTGCAACATTTCAGGTTCAAGCGGGAAGTTGAGCATTGCGGCAGTGGCGCCGTCGTCTTGTCTGGCGGCCGGGTGCGTCTGGTGCAAGCTGTTGATCGTCTCGACAAGAGGGAATCGACGCCTTGCCTGGCCTCCACATCGGCCGCCGCGGCCTCGGGGGACAATGTCAATCGGTAGGTCATGTACAGCCGCATCTGGTGGTCGGTGCCAAGGCGGGATTCTCGAAAGCGAGTGCGTATCGGATCGAGGGCGATGCGCGTCCGCCATCCCAGAAGAAGGGGCCGAGGGGGCGGGGACGGTCCGATCCGCTCGCCCCCTACTGGGACGCCGAGATCATTCCGATCCTGAAGGCTGCACCCGGCATCCGCGTGATCGGCGTGCTGGACGAATTACGCCGACGGCATCCCAACCTCAACCCCGCGCTCAACGGCCCCGAACAGGACGTGATCTTCCGCCAGGAGCACGAGCCCGCTGGTTCCGGCCGACCGCGCCGGCCTCATTAGCCGCCGCCGGCGGCGTCTTGGTTTGTTTCGCGTGACATGACAGTTCCTTCCCTTCGCTCTCGATATTAGCGGAACGGCGCCACACTCGGTACCTGTTGAAAATCGCTGCAATCCAGCTTATAGTCACGCTGGTCACTATAGTCACAGGAGCGGATCGTGACAGCCTCCCGAAAGACCCCTGCGCCCGAAACCGACCATTGGACCGTGGCTGGCGCCAAGGCGCGCCTCTCCGAGGTGATCGAACGCGCCCAGACCGATCCGCAGATCATTACTCGCCACGGCAAGCCCAGTGTCGTCATCGTCTCCGCCGAGGAATGGGCGCGCAAGACCGACCGCAAGGGCACGCTCGCCGAATTCCTGATGGCCTCGCCGCTGCGCGATGCCGATCTCGATCTCGAGCGGGTTCGCGATCAGCCGCGCGACCTTGATCTATGAATGTCCTGCTCGATACCAACGTGCTGTCGGAGGTTCGCCGGCCGGCGCCCGATCCGAAAGTGCTCGCGTGGCTTGATACGATCGACGAGGATCGGGCCTTCATCAGCGTTGCGTCGATCGCCGAACTCCGGCGCGGTATCGCCCTGATGGACGACGGCCGCCGTCGCGAGGCGCTTTCCGCCTGGCTCGCGGAGGATCTGCCGGCGCGCTTCGCCGGCCGGATTCTGCCGATCGACCCGGCGATCGCCGGGCGCTGGGGTGATCTGATGGCGCAAGCCCGACAGAGCGGCTTTGCGCTCTCGGTCATGGACGGTTTTTTTGCGGCCACTGCTCTCGACCGGGAGCTCGTACTCGCGACGCGCAACACCAAGGATTTTGCGCCGCTGGGTGTGCCGCTTTTGAACCCCTGGACCGATGAAGGAGCGCTGGGATGACCGTCGCTGCCCGCCTCCCCGACGCCGCTTCGCTCGAAACCGTCCTGGCTGGCCTCGGTCCGGCGTCCGCCGACGCGGACCTGATCCCAGCCTTGACGGTAGGCCTTTCCAGGCTTCGCGTTCGGCATCGCGCCGATCGATGACGATTACTGGCGCGACACCCGATCGGTTCTGCGAGCACGCGGCTTGGCGAATTGCGGCCGTGGATGATTGCCGAACTGGCCAAGGAAAATGGCGATGTGACGGCGGTCTGGGAGCGGTTGAAGGAGATCGATCTTCAGATCACCGAATGGCGCGGCATCAGCGTCTTCGTGTCGGCGCCGACGGGGCAATCGGCAGCACCTTGCAGATCGGCTCGACCCCGTAAGCCTCGCGATGATCGTCGATGAAGGCGATCATGGCTTGAACCGGCGGTCGAGCTCCGCCTGGGCAAAATACGCCGATGCCTTGCGCAAAGGGACCCGTCACGATCGTCGCGACCCAAGTCTAAGGGGTTCAGTTTGGTCGATTGGATGCCATCGAGCCCATGGCGCTCGGCGGTCGTGAGGTTCTCGCATGCTGATGTCGCATTGAGTTCGAGCGGTGCTGCACGAGAGATGGGCTACGAGCCATACTGGGCAGATCGGGCAAGCGTCAGTCCACAGCTGAACGGAGCGATCTGACATCAGTCGTGGGGCGGCGCTTTTTCTACGGAGCTGACGGCGGTGTCAGCTCGGTTAGATAAGCAACTAGCTAATGCGCTGTTTGGTGCATCTCTGGCTGCGTTCAGATTTGGCGGCCAAACCTCGGAGGGTGTCACTCGCCATTGAGTAATCACCAGTTGTTGCAGTTGCGTATTTGGGAAGTTTAGCAATTAATCGCGGGAACCGTTGAGTGGAGTGCGCTAGGTCGTCGTTGGAGGTAAGGCCGCCTTTCTATGGAAGGCAGGATTGAGTCGGGTCGATCTCACGGAGACACAATGGCAGATACTCGATCCGCTGTTGCCCGATCGCGGCGAGCGCGGGCCGCGAATTCTAGGGAAGGGGCGTACGGTCAACAGCATTCTGTGGGTTCTGCGTACTGGCACGCCGTAGCGCGACATGACGAAACGACACGGCAAGTGAAACTCGGTCTCCATTCGCTTCAGCCTTTGGAGCAAATCTGGTGTATGGGATGCGGCCTTCCAGCCTTTAGCGAGTCTCGGGCCTCCCAATGTCTGTCCAAGGCCCTCGTTGGCGATAACGTGGTCGTTGTCAGATGCTTGGACGTTTCGTCTGACCGCCGGGGTTTTTCGGCGGGCTCCCTGCTTGATGCCCACCCGAACCAATGGCGTCTCGCGACGGGTGCAGATGATGTTTTTGTTTTTCGGAGCAGTTTAGATGATGATCACTGGTGAGGCAGAGCGCCAGTTGGGATGGACTCCCGCGCCGAGCGTATCGCGAGCCCGGTTGAAATCGTCGGTGGAGGTGAATGGAGCGGATGCAAGTTACCATTGATCGTGATTTTGCAGAGGTTCTCAGGGCGATCACCTCCGAATGCGCTCGGTTGAGGGACAACGATAGTTTTGCGAGGGATGCTATAGTGCGCTGCCCGACGTTGCGGGGTATGGCGGCGCTACGATCGCGTCGGGCCTTGGCTGATTGGCGTTGGCTAGTACGGAAAGCAGTTGTTCCGCTGCTGCTGATGTGGCTTCGAGCCCTCAGGTCGGGCGACATATTGACCGCATGATCCAGCATTTGCAAGGTTCGCTTGCTGTTGTTGCCGATGCCGAGCAGCCGGTTGGGCGGATTGAGCTGCTGTCAGTCGCCGAGCGGGCGTATCTGTTGGAGGAGCTGAACCGGACGGCGGCGCCTTATCCCTCGGAGGTGTGCATCCACGAGCTGTTCGAGGCCGAGGTGCGCCGGAGGCGGTGGCGGTGGTCTATCAGGACCAGCGCGTCAGCTATGGCGAGCTCAATGCGCGGGCCAACCAGTTGGCGCATCATCTGATCGGGCTCGGGGTGACGCCGGACCAGCCGGTGGCGATCTGCCTGGAGCGCAGTCCGATGATGGTGGGGCTGTTGGCGATCCTCAAGGCGGGTGGGGCGTATCTGCCGCTGGACCCGGCCTATCCGGGCGCGCGGCTCAACCAGGTTCTTGCGGATGCGGCGCCGCCGCTGCTGCTGGCCGACGCGGCCGGACGATCCGCGCTGGGCAGCGAGGCGCTGGCCGATCTCACCGTGATCGATCTCGACACGGCAACGCCGGCCTGGGCGGAGCTGCCGGCATCCGATCCGGACCCGGGCGCGCTCGGCCTGACCTCGCGCCATCTCGCCTATGTGATCTATACCTCCGGCTCAACCGGCACCCCAAAAGGCGTCGTGGTCGAGCATCGCAGCCTGGTCAATCTTGTCGCATGGCATGTGCATGCGTTTTGTCCGCAACCAGAATCCTGCTGCGCACTCACGGCTGGACTAGCATTCGATGCCAACACGTATGGTCTGCGTTATGTAACCGCAGCACATTGCTGCTGCCGCCCAGAGCGGCAGCAGGAGATTCCTTGCGTCTGCTGCAATGGTGGCGAGATCAATCGCTGGCCGTTGCCTTTTTGATCACGCCACTGGCTACACTCGCGCTAGAAGATAAGCTCATCAATTCCAGATTGGAGTACTTGCTTGTTGGCGGGGATCGTCTCCAACGTGTGCCTGCGTCTCTACCAGCGGCTCTCAAGCTCATAAACAACTACGGCCCTACCGAAGTGAACCGTCCCGGGTTTACCGGAGGCTATTTGGTTTAAGTTATGCTGCCATGGCCGATTGTTCCAGCATGGCGTAGTAGCGTTGCTCGGCTTCGGCCGGCGGGATGTTTCCGATGGGCTCCGGGAGCCGGCGGTTGTTGAACCAGTCGACCCATTCGAGAGTGGCGAACTCGACGGCCTCGAAACTGCGCCATGGCCCGCGCCGATGGATCACCTCAGCCTTGTAGAGACCGTTGATGGTTTCGGCGAGAGCGTTGTCATAGGAATCTCCGACACTGCCGACAGAAGGCTCGACACCGGCCCCAGCCCGGCGCTCGGTGTACTTAATGGAGACGTATTGGCTGCCCCTGTCGCTGTGGTGCACGAGCCCGCCACGATGGACCGGCCGTCGATCATGCAGTGCCTGCTCCAGCGCATCGAGCACGAAGCCTGCATGCGCCGTTCGCGAGGCCGCCAGCCGACGATCCTGCGGGCATAGGCATCGATGACGAAGGCGACGTAGACGAAGCCGGTCCAGGTCGCGACATAGGTGAAGTCGGAGAACCAAAGGACGTTCGGCCGTGGCTCCTTGAACTGGCGGTTGACGTGATCCAGCGGGCATGGCGCCGCCTTGTCGCTGATCGTGGTCTTGACGGATTTGCCACGGATGACCCCTTGCAAACCCTTGTCCCGCATTAATCGCGCTACTGTGCAACGAGCAACATCGAAGCCTTCGCGTTTGAGCTGGCGCCAGACCTTGCGCACACCGTAGACGGAGAAGTTCTGATCGAAGACGCGACGAACCTCGACCTTCAGAGCGGCATCCTGCCTGGCGCGCGCCGACCGCTTGGCCGGATCGCGCCGCTTGGCCACATGGGCGTGGTAGGTCGAGGGGGCGATCGGCAGCACCTTGCGGATCGGCTCGACCCCATGCGCCCCACGATGATCATCGATGAAAGCGATCATGGCTTGGACCGGCGGTCGAGCTCCGCCATCGCAAAATAAGCGCTCGCCTTGCGCAGGATCTCGTTGGCCTGCCGAAGCTCACGGTTCTCCCGTTCCACGGCCTTCAGCTTCGCGGCCATCTCAGTCGGAACGCCGGTTCGCTGCCCGCTGTCGATCTCGGCCTTCTTGACCCGGTCATGAAGCGTCTGCGGTGGCAGCCGATCTTCGCCGCAATCGATGTCACCGCCGCCCAGCGCGAAGGGTGCTCGCCGGCGTGATCCAGAACCATCCGAACCGCGCGGTCCCGGACCTCAGGCGAAAACTTGTTCGTCGTCTTGCTTGTCATGGCTCCATCCTCTCAGGAGTTGGAGCCTCCGGCAAACCCGGGACGGTTCAAAGGGACGGTCGTGGCAACTTCGGGACGGCGGCTCTTCAGCGACAACGCTGTGCCGCATATCGGGCGTCCGATTGCGAACACGCGGGTGTACCTTGTGGACGGTCATGGCGAGCTGGTTCCGTTTGGGGCGCGGTGGGCGAGCTTTACATTGGCGGGGCGGGTGTTGCGCGCGGCTATCTGAACCGGCCGGAGCTGACGGCGGAGCGGTTCATCGCCAGTCCGTTTGTGGACGGCGACCGGCTGTACCGGACCGGCGATCTGGCGCGCTATCTGCCGGACGGCAATCTTGAGTTTTTGGGCCGCAACGACGAGCAGGTGAAGATCCGCGGCTTCCGGATCGAGCCCGGCGAGATCGCGGCACGGCTTTGCGAGCACCCGATGGTGCGCGAGGCGGTGGTGGTGGCGCAACAGGATGGCACCGGCGAGAAGCGGCTGGTGGCCTATGTGGTGGGCGCGTCCGAGGCCGGCTCGGAAGAGACAGATGGAAGCGACCTTGCCGGCGCCTTGCGCGCGCACATAAGTGCGCAGCTGCCGGACTACATGGTGCCGGCGGCGTTTGTGCGGCTGGTGGCGCTGCCGCTGACGGTGAACGGCAAGCTCGACCGCCAGGCGCTGCCGGCTCCGGAGGACGATGCGTATGCGCATCGGAGCTACGCGCCGCCGCAAGGCGAGGTCGAGACGATGCTGGCGCAGATCTGGGCCGAGCTTCTCGGGCTGGAACGGGTCGGACGCCACGACCACTTCTTCGAACTGGGCGCCACTCACTGCTGGCGGTGCAACTGCTAAGCCGGCTGTCGCTGGCTGTTGGTGCCTCACTGCCACTGACGACGCTGTCTACCAAGCCAGTGCTGACCGATTTGGCGGGCAGCATCGTCGAGGAGTTGAGCCGCTCCGGTCCGCAAGAGCTGCCGGCGATTGCGGCGGTGTCGCGTCATGAGCCGCTGGTGTTGTCGTTTGCGCAGCAGCGGCTGTGGTTTTTGGCGCAGCTGGATGCGAGCTATCGCTGAAAGTTGGTGACGGTGGAAATCGGAAAGGCGGCATATCGTGGGGGTGCTTGACGCCTCCACTTCTCCACCGAAGGAGCGATATGCCGTGTCCAAGGATGACATCATCAAGCTGATTCAACCAGGAAACGTCGACGATCAATTCACCGAAATCTTGCGCAATGGGGCGCGTGCTCTGTTGGCCCAGGCGGTCGAGGCCGAGGTTGCGGACTTTCTCAGCAAGCATGCTGATTTGAAGACCGCGGACGGCCACCAGCGCGTCGTGCGCCACGGTCACCTGCCGGAACGCGAGGTGATGACCGGTATCTGTCCGGTTGCCATCCGCCAGCCGCGTGTACGCGATCGCGAGGTGGACGCTACCGACCTCGACCGCATCCGTTTCTCTCCGTCGATTCTGCCGCCCTACATGCGCCGCTCGAAATCGATCGAGACGCTGCTGCCGATCCTTTACCTGAAGGGGATCTCGACCGGCGACTTCTCCGAGGCTCTGGCGGCGCTGCTCGGCAAGGATGCTGCCGGGTTGTCGGCATCGGCCATCGGCCGTCTGAAGGACGGTTGGCTCGACGAACACACCGCGTGGCAGAGGCGCGATCTGTCGGCGAAGCGCTACGTCTACATCTGGGCCGATGGCATCCATCTCCAAGCGCGCCTCGAAGACGAAAAGCAGTGCATTCTTGTGCTGATCGGCGCGACGCCGGAAGGCCGCAAGGAACTGGTCGGCTTCACCGATGGCGCCCGCGAGAGCGCGCAGGACTGGCGCGATCTGCTGCTCGACCTGAAGCGGCGCGGGCTCGACGTGCCGCCGCGGCTCGCCATCGCCGACGGCGCGCTCGGGTTCTGGAAGGCTGCCGGCGAGGTCTGGCCGAAAGCGCGCGAGCAGCGCTGCTGGGTGCACAAGACCGCGAATGTGATAGCCAAGTTGCCGAAGAGCCAGCAGCCGAAGTCCAAACGCGTGTTGCAGGAGATCTGGATGGCCGAAACCAAGGCCGCCGCCGAGCTGGCGTTCGACGCTTTCATCGAGAACTACACGCCCAAATACGAGAAGGCGACCGACTGCCTGAGCAAGGATCGGGACATGCTACTGGCGTTCTACGACTTCCCGGCCGAGCACTGGAAACACCTGCGGACGACGGATGAGATGGACAAGCGATTTCTTCATGGCCGAGACGACGATTGCGGAGATCGCTGTAAGTCCACTCTTTTGTTCGGCTGCGCTGTGGGCCATTCTTCCGTCCCGGCCACCGATCTCGCAGCCGCCGCGCGCAGGGGCGGTCAAGGCTGGCCGCATTTGCGGCCACCGCAAGGCTTGGCCTTGACCGGCCCGAGCACGGCGGCACGCTGGCGTGGAATGGGACCTGCATTCCTGGCTAGAACTTGCCGTCAGCCGCGATTATGGTTGTTGGGCGCGGGCGACCTCGTGGCGAAGCGTGACGCGTCGGCTGCAAGCGTCACCGGACTGCCTATTTTGTCTTGCCGAGCTGAGGCGCCCGCGCGCCGGTTTTTGGCCGCCGCGGTTTCCATTGCGACACGAAGCGTTCGTAGCTGTGCTCCGCCTGGGCGGCAATCAACATCTCGTGGTCGCGCAGCGCCTTGATGTTGTAGGCATAGGCCGGTCCACGCCGGCTGCCTTTCTGTTGCGGATGTCCGGCTTGAAGTTGCATCGCGCGGGTCTTGTTGGCGACCAGCGCTGGGCGCGCCCACAGGTAATCCTCGTCCTTCGTCAGCAAATGCCAGCAGAGCACAGTGAGCTTCCGCGCCACGGCCACCGCGGCGATCTGATGGCCGCGCCGGGCGCGGATGCGCACGAAAAACGCATGCAGTGGACCGGGCGCCTTGGCCGCTGCCCAGGCCGCCTCGACCAGCATGGCGCGCGCATGACTGCGGCCGACCTTGCTGATACGGCCGTGGTGGGCGGCTCCCAACTCGGACTGCCGGACCCGCGGGTTCAGCCCGAAATAGCTCACCAGCTTCTGCGGGCTGTTGAACCGGCTGATGTCGCCGATCGCCGCCACGATGCCGGCGGCGACCGCCAGATTCACGCCGGTAATCGTCATCAATCTGTTGACCGCGGAATCCTCAATTGCGTCCTGTGCGATCTCGCGGTCAAGCAGGGCTAGGTCTTCCGCCAGCCGGTCAAGCTCACGGACGTGCCGATCGATGGTCGCTCGCTCATCGTCCGGCAACTGGTGAGCGGCCAACCACGCCCGGCCGCGGGCGTTGAACAGATCGGCATGTGGGCACTTCGGGATCAGGTGTGCGTGCAGGATCGAATGCACCTCGTTCTTGAGCCGCGTACGCTGCCGCACGATCTGGTAGCGCCGCGCCACCAGTCTGCGCTTGCGTTCGGTCTCTGCGTCAGGCGTCCAGATCTGCGGCAGGTATCCCGCCGCCTGCAGACTGGCGAGCGTGCCAGCATCGATCTTATCGGTCTTGACGTGAGCCTGGGCGATCGCCTTCACCTGCAACGGATTGGCGATAATCACCCGCGCCACGAATGGCGCCAGCACTCGCGACACCGCGATGCTGTTGCCGGTCGCTTTGAGCACCACCTCATCACTGGCCAGCAGGGTCTTGCCAAATCCCTCCAGCGCAGTCCGCGTCATATCAATGCGGCCTGCATGTCGAAGCCTGCCGTTCTCCCAAAATACCACCTCCCCGAAGGTTCGGTGGACATCAATGCCAATTACCCGTCGCATTCGCACCTCCTGTCAGATACGTGACGGGAGCTGCGGGCGACACGCCAACTACGAATTCGCGCTCTCGGCGCAACCGGGCGAGTCGCAGAGGCGGCCAGCTACTAACTCGAGCTCTCGGCTCATCGTGTGTATCGGCCTGCCCGCACATCGTGCTCCCGGTGCCTCTGTCCCGATGGTCGCACCATACGCCACGATGTAGAATACCGCAGCGGAACGTTGGCACCTCGCTACCGTGCGCCACCGCACGATCCGATCGAAGGGTTGCCTGTCCAACAGGACGGCGCTCGCGATGGTCTTCAAACTGCTTGAGGCCGCGCAGAAAAGCTGGCGTCGTCTCGATGGCCACAACCAGTTGCCAAAACTCGTTCTCGGTGTGACATTCAACGACGGGATCGAGGTCGTCGCCAAACCGACTGACCGTCAGCCCATAACCGCCGCCGCCTGACCGGCCAGGCCGTCACCAAAATTTAGCGATAGCTCCCGTTCTCGCACCGTCGAGCTTTCTAGTATTGCTCCGGCGAAGTTTAGCCGGAGGGAGCCAGCAAATCCAGCGAGACGTTCACACCTCCGTCGGGTCGCTCGAGCTTCAGGTCGCTCGAGGCCGAATCCGCACCTTCGTTGAACGTACAAACGAGATCCCAAGCCCTTCAAATGAGCTAAGTCCGCAGATCAGATTTAGCTTCTGTAAAAACCTTCTGCCTGGAGGCCAGCAGATTTTACGCGGCGATCCTTAGGAGTCACGTGACTAATGTTAGCCGAGGCCGCAACGGCATCAGGCTGCTAGATAGTCACTGGTCGTGGTGACCGTGCCGTAGGCCAAGCCAAGGGCCGCCATAAAGGCCGCATGAACCTGCACGGCGGGCACGATTATGCCACCGAATGGAAGGTCGCAGGTGGCGCAAGCGTCGTGCAAGATCGTGGTCTTGTAGCCGTAATCGGCGGCTGCTCGGCTGGTCGCATCGATGCACATGTGGCTCATTGCTCCGACGATCACGACCTCCTTAACGCCCCCGGCATCGAGCCGCTGCTTCAGATCGGTGTCGCGGAAGGCGTTGGGATAGTGCTTGACGACCAAGGCCTCACGTTCTAGTGGCTGGACAATGGGATTGATCTCTACCCCTCTGGTGTTCGGCGCGAAGATAGAGGGATGACTTTCCTGCATTTCGTGCTGAACATGGATAACCGCGTCACCACGCGCGCGGGCGGTCTGAATCACCCTAGCTGCGTTGGCGGCCGCATGCACGATACCAACCAGGGGCAGCTTGCCATCTGGGAAGTATTCGTTTTGGATGTCGATAACGATGACGGCGCGCTGGCTCATAAGATTTTCCTTAGATTGTTGGACAAAGCAGTCGATCAGCAATGACCCGCGCAGGCGCGGGATCTGCGACATGTAGGCCACCAGATATCGTTACCCATATAATCCCCTTCACTTTTCCGACTGAGTCGGCAGGCTAACGGGCTCTTGGACCCGTTCGGCGCTGAATCGAAGGAACGTGCAATCGCCACCCAAGTGCCGTTCCATCTTCCTCTGATCGATGTTACCGATAGCTGCCCAGAAGCGCGCGACAGAGCAGCACGCGATTGGAACGTCCGTGATTGATTGGGTGGGTCTGTCGGCGTACAACTTCGCTGCTTCTTATCCATGCTGACTCCCTGCATGGATGGCGCTCAGAGGAATGACCTGCAAGGCAGGTCCATCCAGGTTGAAATAAGATTTGCGATTTCGATCGACTGTGTCGACCTCAACTACGAGGCGATAGGGATAGAGCCCAGGCTCGAGCTCAAGGTCGACGGCGCCCGCCCAGTAATAGTAGGAGGGCGTCCACGGACTGCGGATCTTGTCCGGGCCGCCATAGATCTTGAGATCATTACATATTTTGCGGAGCTCTGGCGTGCCATCGGGTAGCACAAAAACGATGTTCACGATACGCGCGAACAGAGGCCAGCTACCGTCCGGACGCTTTTCCATGTCAGTACAATAAACCAGCCAGTTCAGGGCTTGGCCCTGGCGGCACACTGTCCGCAAGCTGTTCGTGCCTTTACCGGTACTCTCGCCGCCGTTGTCCATTAGCCCGGTTTTCCCGCTGAGGCCGCCGGTCCGTAGGGTTCCTGCGACGTCGATGAGTGTAACGATGTTCAGCTGTGTGGATGCCAAGCTTGGGCTGCTGGGGGGCCGCTGCGACGCCGGACTGATAATCATCATGAACTCCTGGTTCGGGTGCCCGGGGAAGCGTTGAGAGCGGCCTCGACGAGGCGCGATGAACTCCTGGTTCGGGTGGCACCCGGGGAAGCGTTGAGGGCGGCATCGATGAGGCGCGCGTCGGCACCGTTATCGAGCGTCCGCATCCGGCTGCCAAGCTCCAACGTCAGCCCATACGGTAGGTCGCCGACCGGCTGCTTCACCGTACCAACCCAGTAGCTGACATCGGACTCGGGATAGGTTTCGCGTCGAACCTCGCAGATTTCCGGCGGCAGTTTGATCGCTCGTATCGCGGCATGATTTTCGCATTCGATCGGCAACAACGTCCAGATGATCTCGTCTCCGGGGGCCACGGCGGTCGCGAGCCCGTCGGTCGCCTGGTTGCGCGAGCCGCCTGGACGGTTGTCATCGATCATGTAGAGAGAGCCTGCGAGCGTATCTGCCTCCAATGCGGCGACGACATCTACCACCAGGAGAATGTTGATCGTTTTTGTCATATCGCGTCTCCCTCAACGCATGTAGGCCCGGAGGGCGGTATGGGCAGTAGGCCGGGCACGAAGCCGCTAGTGAAGCCATTGACGCTCGGTACGTTACTAACCTGAATACTGCACGACAGGGTGAACAGCCGCGGCTCCCAGAGCATCTTGCTGTTCTCCTGAACGGGGCGATAGAGCGCCACCTCCATCGTATAGTCGTGGCGACCGACCTTGGCCGTATCGACGGTGGCGCTCCAGTACCAGCCATCCGTCAACGGATCGGGCGAACCGTAGAGAGCCGGATAGAGAACACCATTCTCCACCGCAGCCCCGCGGATCCTCACGACAACTGGAGGCACGCTGGCCGCCGTAGTGGTATCATCAGGCTTCAGCACCTTGCCGGCCGCGTTCAGCACTGGTGCGTCATAGGTGCGAACTGCACCGCGGTCGCGAACCTGCAGGGGCTTCGGAGGGTCAGTAAGCATCTTGGAGATGTTCTCCTGAATCTTGGAGATGTGCTCCTGAGTACGGACGGAGGGGCTCAGCAGTCGTCGTGCCGTGTTGGCAATGTTGAAGCGGTGGGGATAGCTGCGTGGCAGCGTCGGTGGCAGCTGGGCGACGCCGACGGTGATCCAGTTCAGGACAGCCTCTATGGCCTGCGAACCATCGGCATCATAAACGCCGGGAACATTCGTCACGCGGGCATGGGGCGACTGGGCGAATGGGCCCGTATTGTCGATGACATAGGCGTTTCCATCGAGACAGCCCTCCGCCAGGGCGGTCTCGATATCGATAACGGTGACAATTGAGATCTGCATTGTGTATAGCCTCCTATTGGAGCGGATTGTGCGGTCGCTCGACAGGCGGTGGTGAGGGGTGAGCCCGAAAGGCCCCTCCTAGCGGGGGAGGCAAGAGTACAAGAGAGGGTCCGGCGATGCTGATCGCGCGCCCACTCAGGCCACCCGTGACGAGCGTCATTCGGTAGGAATGGCGCGAGCCCGGAGCGCTCCAAGGAGGTACGTATCCCTGCCATTGCAGAGCCCAAGGGAGCAGGTAGCCCGTCGCCGGTGGCGCAGTGCCATCAAACGACACGCCGGTCAGCCAAGCCATGGTCTGGACGTCAAGCGGCGTTAGACTCCAGCGGACCAGTTGTCCTGGCCAGACCGAGCTGACCAGCTTGGCGGTGCCAAGGCTTTCTCCGTCGGAGACACCATCGTCAAACATGAAGACGTTGCCCTCGACCGCATTGCCAAGCAGCAGGGCGATAACGTCGACGAAAACCCGGATATTGAGCGGCGTCATTATCTTTCTCCTGCTCGGCGGCGCTGCTAGTTTGCGAGTATCAAATGCGGTCTACAACGAGGGGCACCTTGCCAAATGCCGTGCGAACCAAATCCGCGTTCCTTGGATCTACAAGCCGAATGGCAAAGCTGTAGCCCGAACTCCGCAGACTTGTCTCGTTCGCCTCCAGTGCGTCGAAGACGGACAGCGATTGGAGCAAGCCGGCGATGATCAAGGGCGAGGAGCCTTCCGGTCCCAGTCGCATGGCGACCTGCGTCGGAAGGGATGCGGCTTCCGGAGTGCCGATCACCAAGTGCAGCTGCCGCTTCGCGCGATCGATCTGGAACTGCGCGTCGGTAGCGACGCTATCGATGTCCAGAACCTGTCGCTGGCGGAATTCGGCGGTGATCGCCGCCAAGGCCTGCGGTGCCGAATACTGCGTGTCGCCAATATGCATGAAATCGCCGCTGCGGCCGACATACTCAAATTGCACGGCATTCAGGCCGGGCGACTGCAAGTCAGGGCGGCGGATGACTCGATCGCCTATTTTGTAGCGCAGCACGGGGGTCGCATTACCGAACAGGCGCGTGACTACCAGTTCACCTTCCTCGCCTATTTCCGTCCATTGCCCGTCCGGCCTGACCACTTCCACCAAGTGGAGACCAGGTACCGCAGTCAGGACGGGGCTTTCCGGATCTAGCTGCAGGCCGATGGTTTCCGCCTGGGTGGCGGCAAAGTAACTGAGTACGATCAGGCTTGAATAGGCCTGCCTGAGATCCGCCCGCACCTTGGGAGTGAGCACTCCACTGCCATAAAGAGCGATCCGGAAGCTGTCCCTCGCCTCGCCAGATAGCCCGCCCGCAAAACTCGCCAATAGCGCAATGCTTCGTGTAATCCCCATTATCGCCTTCGGCCCCGGATAGGACATCATCCGCTGGAAGACTTCCCGGCTCATCGGACCGGCGCCGATGTAGTTGACACTTGGGATCTTCTGGAGCACGCCACCCACCATGGTGCCGCTGCTCCACATCTGATAATCGGCTAATGTCGTGGCCACCCATTTGGCGCCGCTGCCAGTAAGGTAGCGCGCCATAATGTGTCGGCCCATGAAATCCCCTGCCCAGCGGTAGGTCTCCTGTAGCTCGTCGAGCGAATAGACGGTTTCTGAGGGCTTGCCGGAACTGGTACCGCCGCTGGCCACGATTTCGAAGCCGCAGCGGTCGATGGGCACGACCATGCCTGGCCGCGTTTCCGTGAACATTTGCTGAAAGGCTTCCTTATCGGTAAGCGGCAGCGCCTTGAACTGCTCGTAATTGTCCACCGGACCGGTCCCGACGGCACTATCGATGCGCCGGCGCCACAGCGGATTGATGCGGGCGATGGAGACGAGTTGCGATAGCCTGCGCTCGACGATGGCAGCCTGGATGTCATGAGACAATTCGTCAATCCGGCAGCCGATGACAGTCTGCGCGTGCAGGAGCGAGGCTAGAAAAGACGGTAAAGCCAGCACGTCATCCACGGTGCACGGATGCAAGATCGTTTCCGGCAGTACGTGGTGAGCGCAGTCACGGGGTGAAAGGGCGAAGTGGCGCATAGTCATTCCTGAGGCTCAAACCGGAAAGGCCGGTTCTGCTCGCCGTGTGTAGCGTTGCTTGCAAGAATCTCGCGCGCATGGCGTCGGATCTCTCCCACCATGCCTGCGATGTCGGACAGGCCGATCCGATGATTCATGAGGACCATGCGGAGCATTGTCCGTCCATCCATATCGACCTTGGACAAGAGGTAACGCCCAGCCGCCCGCACGCGGTTGCGCAACTCCAGTTGCAGGCTCGATAACCGATTGCCGCACACGCCAAGCGGCTGATGGACGAAGCAGAGAATATTGGATTCCGGCCGATACGGGACGATGAAGTCCGGCTGATCGGCCAAGTATTGGTGGGCGGCCTCAGTCATCATTACCAGGCGCTCCAACTTATCCGCGAAGGCGCGGGGACCATACAGCGACCAAGCCAGCCAAAGGTTCAGAATCGCGGGGCGTTTCGTACATTCGAAGTTCTTCACGCCGCTCTGCACGGCTGTCATTTCATCTTCGAACGGGTCAAATACGTAGCTGTCCTTCTGGGGAAACGCGGTCTCCGCCAAACCCTTCTCGCGGTAGAACAGCAATGTGCAAAGGGCCGGGACGAACAGAGCCTTATGGGCGTCCAGGCAAAAAGAATCGGCAAGCTCCAGTCCCGCAAGGCGAGGCCGCAGCCGGTCGGAAACCAGAAAAGCGCCGTTGTGAGCCGCATCGACATGCAGCCAAGCGCCGCGCCGCTTCGCCAACGCCGCAAGGTCAGGCAACGGATCATTAGCACCGATCGCGGTCGTTCCTGCCGAGGCGATCAGGCAGAAAATATCCAGCCCCTGGGTCGCCGCCTCGTCCAAAGTCGCTGCCGCCCGTTCCGGGCAGATCTGCCGACGGTCGTTCAGAGGCAGGCGTATCACTTGATTTTGGCCGATACCAATGATGCCGGCAATGCGGGAGACGGAGAAATGGGCGTCCTGGCCAATGGCAATGGCAGGCCGGGTTGATCGGCCGGCCGCAAGTCCGCCGTTCCAGCTTCCCGAAAGGTAACGGTTGCGGGCGACGAGCGCAGCGGTCATGTTCGCAAGCGAAGCCCCGGACGTCGTCACCATTTCGAAACTACCCGGTGCCCACCCAATGAAACGGCCGAACACCTCTTCGATAAGCCGGTCGGCAACGTTGGCGAGCTGCCCCGCCTCGTAATAGGAAGCTGGCTGCGGTGCCATGGCGGCAACCATTTCGAAGACGGCGGTGACCGGCATCACCGAACTGAACTGCCGTCCCATATATCCGCGGGAGTTCACCTTGATGCCGGTTTCCAGGTAAAGCTCGACGATGTCGGCGAAGCGGCGTACATCGAAGCGCCCCAAATCAGCCGCCGTCATGAGGTTGCGGGCACTGGCCATCAGATCTACTGGTCTTTGAAGACGCAAGCCTTCGACGTCGTCACGTGACAGCACGTCAGCAAGCCGTTCGATAGCCCAATGAGCGGCTGCGGTGAAATCTCGAACGTTAAATGATGATTCTATTTCGGAGGCGAATGTCTGGAGCCGACACGGCGAACCTCCATCAAACACGTTCAGTTTGTCCATCATCGTCGCACGCTCAACGCTATTATTCACCGCCGCCGGATGCACGCTCCATGGCGGTAGGCATTCTTGGACGCCTATTGTCGTGTTGTTTGAACGACGGAAAGGCGGGACGGGCAGCCACTCGGAAACCTCGGTCAGGAGAAAGTGTGGGCACCGTGTCGTTGCGCACAGTGCGGCAAATGCCATCCAAAAGCAGTGGCCACCCATCTATGTTAGGTCGCGGCTATCATGAGCCTCTATGGGGCGCAGCTCTAGCTATCGAAACTGGTGGGTCGAGGGCATGCATGTCCGATGGCTCTGAAATTTGTGGGACCATCACTAGCCGGCGCCGGCTCGGCCGCATCGTGCCGGATCGTAAACCAGAGACTGCCCAAGCGTGGCTATCTGCTTGTCCCCCGATCGCGATTGTCGCCCGCGATCGTGGTGGCGGAGATGGCGAAGCCAAGGCAACGGCGCCGCCGCACGCGGTACAGGTCGTTGATCGTTGGCATCTGATGGAGAACGGCCAGTGCCGGACGCTTGGCAGCGATCGCATGTAGATGTGGCGTGATCGCGGATGCTCATGTCGACAAGGCGCTCAAGGAGCTTCGGCGGACCAGGTCGCCCGAAGAAGCAAAGCAATCGGAGATCGCGATGGGAGCAATTTCACAGAGATGTAGGCCGTGAAGCGGTCGACGACGCTCTTGCAGGCAATCCCCGACTGGTTCGAAGAGGCGTGCTCGTGGCGCTCCGGTCCAAAGTTGAAAAGGCGGCGCGGCGTAATCGTTGGTCTTGGTCCGACCGAGACAAGGGTGCGCATCCTCTTGGACGGCAACATGCGTCCAATGACGCTCCATGTCTGCCGTTTGGTGGTGGAGCAACACTCACTGTCCTACGGCAAGATGATTCGTAAGCAGACTTCGCTTCTCCGGGAATCACGCCAAGCCGCGCACAGGGGCCGGTTCGGCTCCGACGATCTCCAGCACAGCCCCGGACGCGCGCTTTAGCCACCTTTGAAGATGGCAACAATATCCTCTTTCGACAATCTTCCGGTGCCGAGCTTTGTGCGCATCGGCAAATAGACCAGCAGCATCTTGCGATATTGCGGGAGGGATGTCTGCGTGTGCGAGTTGTTCGTGGCGCCCGGAAGATCCTTGAACCGATGCAGGTCCTGGACGAGGTAGTTCGCAACTCCATAATGAGGATCATGGTTGCCGTCAAAGCCCGGGAAGATGTCGAGCGCATGAGCGGCGTATCCAATATCGTCACGCACCCGCTGCCGCTCTGAATTCTCAAGCTGTTGAAACTGGTACATTGTTGAGCTGAACATTTCTAGGATGTCGACCGTTTCCTTGACGACTGGATTGGGCTCCTCCGATCGCTCAAAGGGAATGCCACTGAAGTGCCAATCGAAGCCCCACAGCTGATCGGCGTAGATCGTCTGCTCGACGAAATCGGGATCGACTTCGGGTTCGCCTTGCAAGCGCTTCGAGATATCCGCGAGCATAAGGACGATCAGCTTCTCTCCATCGGTCATCTTCATGGCAACAGGGTCTCCGCACCAGCCGGCTTAGATGCCTGGCTCAGGTTGCAACTTTAGGCCGACGGTTCTCAGCCCTTAAGTCCGTTCGTCGTTTTGAGGCCCCGTCGATGGATGAGACTCTTGATCAGGTGGTTTAAACGGTTTGCGCGGGATGTCTGGATCCTGCGGTCCGGTGGGCAGCAGGTGAGGCTCCAGGAGGGACGAGCGCTCAGGCGCAGTGAGCAAGGATTGAACTCTTTGGTCCCATACCCAAAACTCAGCGGCTGATTGGCAGGTGCCGCGCTCGGCGGTCTCTTGCTGTTCCTTCAATAGCGCGAGCAATTCTACGTAGTTCTTCGCCATCGCGTGATCTGGTGGACTCTTTTCAAGCGCTCCGCCGTAAAGATCTTCGCTCACATAGTCTTTCGTTTGAATATCAGAAACACGGAGCAACTTTAAACGGCGGCGTCCAGGAGCGGCAACCTACCTGATCGTACTTTACGCAGTCATCGAGACCAGAGCGGTTGGTACGCCAATTGCCCGGGTTCGACTGAGCAATAGTGCGACATTTCGTTGACTGAGAGGCGGCATACGCGCTCAGCTGCCATGCTGCGGGTGCTGACTTCGAGATATCGGCGGCGGCCCGCACGGATGGCTCATGCGCGCGAGCGCTTCGCCGAGCAGCCGCTGGAGCCGTGCCCCCGCCACTCCTCATGCATCGCAGGCGCCTCAGCATCGATGGCCGCGGTATGTCGATTGACTGCTCTTCTCGGGATTGTGAGCCTAGCCCAACGTCCGGTGTGGAGGGAAAGGGTTCCCAGAATGCCACACTCCGCCACCCGGCCCGATTCACAGCCTGCGTGTCCACTGGCTGCGGAATTGCGGAGGCTCAATAGCTCATGGGGATGCTTCCCGAGGCGCAGCAAGATTGGATAGTGACCGTCGCCATCAAGAAAGACGGCGACGACGATGAAGAGTACCGGCAAGTAACTTACGCGGCTGCAGTCGCTGACTCGATCCAAGCCGTGCAGCTGACTATAGAAGACAGCGGCGCCACGCCCCAATGCTCAACTTCCCGCTTGGACCTGAAATGTTGCAAAGACTCGGCTTGAGGCCGGGTGAGCTGACCATTTTACACGATAGCGTGATTGATCCAATCACCTTGCGTCCTCGGCATCATTAGTCGCATGTCTCATCTCGTTCGGCCGTGTCGGGTTGATGACGCGCGTGTCCGGAAGCTACACGAGCACTTAGGTGGCACGGTGTGAAAGTGTACCGTTTTGCTCCCTCGCATTTTTTCATCGTCTGGCACGTGGGTTGCTGAGCCAGATATGGCTTGGTCGCTTGTGATTGTCCTCTCGACGGCCAAGCTCTTCGTACCGCAACTGGCACGGGCGGCCTTACCTCCGCCTTCCGTGCATTTTTAGGTTGCGCCCGCCCTACCGGGTCTCCGTTACGCCAAAAGCGCCCACACACGCCAAACGGCGGAATTGCTGACCGACCACCCACTGCAAGTAGGGGAGCAGTATCATGGCTGACACTTGGTTGAAGAACTTTATCGGCGCAGCGATCGACCTCGCCGAACGGGCGAGGCAAGTACTCGATAGCGACGACGGCTCATATGATGCGCTAGTCATTGCGCTGCAAAACTTCGGCGACGCTTATCGCTCTTTGATAGAGGCCTCTTCTGAAGCGCTTGCTGAGAGCGAGATCAGCCCGCGAATGCACGCGACCGTACGCAGTGAGGAACGCCATGAGGCAAGAGAAAACGGCCGATGAACTAGGCGCAATCTTCATGGCGGAGATTGCCAAACATCGGAACCACAGCCAAGATCAAGGCCGTGGCGTCACCCGACCCGTTGCGACTGTGCCCACATTCTTAACCTGGTATCCGGGATTTGTCTGCGAGGGCCTCGAGATGGCACCGGCAGCCGCTTTCGTATTCGCGAAAGCCCTTGCCAGACAATATGATCTCGACGGACACCCATCTTACTCGATGCGGCACTTCAATAGCCTCCTTGTCAACTTCGTGCTGTGGATGCTTAGTGCCGCGCCAGCCAAGAGAATGCTGCAGAACGAGGCGTGCGTCGCACTGTCCTATATCGATTGCGATGGCGACCCTGGTTTCGCAGCTCGGCCGTTCCACACAGGAGTGCGAGCCGTTTGGGAGCGTGAATTACGGGGACTTGGCTCAAACGCAGAGCTTCTCGCCCGGGCATCCGTGCGGCTCTTACGAAGGAGACATTATCTCTCACGATCTCCCGCTGAATTCGCCAAAAATGGCAACAGCGGACTCACGATTCCGGTATGCCCGCCAAACACATTCCCTCACAAACGGCATGCAGCGAGAAAGGTCAGGTTATGACTCGATGCGTCGTCGCGAAAGCGGCGAACAGTAAAGGTCGGATCAAGCCGGAGTCCTGCCTTCAGCGGACTGGCTGGCATCCTTAAACCGTCGGGCTTGGCGTAGGGTGTCCGCGTGGCCCAATGTTTGGACCGGCCGAAGTTTGGCGACGTATAGCGCGGTACGATAGTTAGTGGGTGCGCCTTGATTTGGTTGTGAGTTCCGCACTCGCCATTGATGCGATTCACGATAGGAAATGGTACGCGCACCTCGTGTGTTTCATGTCGTTGTTGTCCGGGACGCGCAGGCGATGTATGTCCTTGCTCTGGTTACCCAAAAAGGAGGAAGCGGCAAGAGTACGCTGGCGGTCGGAATTGCAGTCGCGGCGATGGCGAACGGGGAGCGCGTCGCGATTGTCGACGCGGATCCACAAGGGACGATCTCAAAATGGAGAGAGCGGCGCGGGCATCCCTATCCGCGGATCGTTCGGGTCGCCGATCCCGCCGGAATAGAAGGGGCGCTCGTCAACCTCGAAGCTGAGGGGATCTGGCTAACGGTCATCGATACCGCGGCCACGAACAATGCCCTGGCTATGCGTGCCATCGCGGGTGCCGATCTTTGCCTGATCCCGGCGCGTCCGAGTCTGGCTGACATCGAAGCTGCGATACCTACGCTGATTGCCATTCGTAGGCTCAACCGCCGATTTGCTTTCGTGCTCAATCAGACGCCACCGCGGGGCTGCCGCGTGAGTGAAGCCGCAACGTCGCTCAATTCGCTGGGGGTGCTTGCGCTTCCGTGTATCGGACAGCGCAATGACCACCAGGATGCTCTTGGGGCAGGATTAGGCGTGACCGAGTTTTCCCAAGAGGGAAGAGCCTCGGAGGAAGTTTGTGAGCTGTGGCGCTGGATCTTAAAAAAGCTTGTCGAGGGGGCGTCAGCTCATGAGCCGCACGCAAGAAACGAAAAAGCGGCGTACTAGCCAGACGCGCTGCGCGCGACGCTCACTCGTGGAGCTTACCGCGGCCGCGAGCCGAGCCGTTGACGATGGCATATTTGTGTTGTCCGGCGGGGCTGCTGCTTCCAATCCGCGATGGGAGCACACCGGCGCGAATACGTCTGATCAAACAATCCTTGCAAGGCAAGCGACGGCTCCGGGTCCCTTTGCGGCGCCGTGCAAGGACGAACTTCTGGATTCCGACACTATCATCGAGATGATGGTGGAGATTTCCAATGACGATCAAGATAGAGCTTCTGAAAACATCAAAGCCGGACTGGACATTGCGCTGGACCGTGCAAAGGACCTCGCCGAGACCCGGGTGGAAGGTGAAGCGGCGTCAAAAGTCGGCCCCATTCTTGAAAACGCTTTCTTGACCGTTCCTGAAAAAGCCGCAGCGGAGTGCCGCGCGGATGCGGTCGAATTGATTGTGCAGAAGGAACCACCAGCCGAGAGCGCAGGGCAGCCGCAATCGCGATACATGCGGCGACTCACTGACGAGGCTGTCAGATTGCTGGACGATCTTCGGAGCGGCAAGCTGGAGAATGAGGCGAACTTCATCCTGAGCGAATGCTTCAGAGAAGCCGCCAGCGCGTTCTCTATGATCAATCAGCAGCTCAAGCGCGACGGCTACGCGGCGAGCATTGATCCATCAATCTTCATCTGGCTCGCCAATATCACCGAACCGGAGACGCGCGACACCGGGACCATGCGGCTTGAGATCGTACCCAACCACCGAGGTCGTCCGAGCACGTACACGCGCCAGGTCGCTCAATTCGTTTGGCACCTTGTCGAGGGGCAGGGCTGCGGACGACAAGCCGCATATCGGGGGGCGGTCACGAAGTTCACCGTGAGCGCGAGTTTCGCCGAGAAGGCGTACGCCTTTTGGGAGCCGATCTTCAAACGGGCGGGCCCGCACGTTAAGATGCTGACCCGCATTTCCGATCCAGAAACGTAAAGCTAGACTAGGTGTTCTGTCCCGTTAGTTCGTAGCATAATACCGCAAGTGTTTCGGTGTCCCGATCGAAGGAGATACCCGATGCACCCCGAACGCTCGAAAGCGAATGCTGACGATTTCCAGCGACGAACGCACGCACTCACGGCATTGAATGGCGTCCTGGACAAGGTCCCGCTCTCGGTACAGGCCACCATGAAGAAGGATCTGCGCGAGGCCTACTGGGCACTGACCCGGGCGTCCGCCGAAGCGGCGATCGACGTCTTCGCCGAGAAATACCGCGCCAAGTACGGCCGGGCGGTCGAATGCCTGGTCAAGGATCGCGACGCGCTGCTGGCCTTCTACGACCTTCCTGCCGAGCATTGGGATCACTTGCGCTTCACCAATCCCATCGAAAGCGTGTTCGCCACCGTGCGGCACCGGACGGTGCGCACCAAGGGCTCGTTGTCGCCGACCACCGCCAGGCTGATGGCGTTCAAGCTGGTGACCGCCGCATCAAAGACCTGGCGACGGCTCAAAGGCACAAATCAGTTGCCGACGGTCATCGCAGGTGTCAGATTCAACGACGGCATCCAGGTCATCCAAATGCCGGCAAACCACGCCGCCTGATCACCTCGTCACCCAAAATCCCGCATAGCACGGTCGGCGGCTTTATGAGGCCGCTCTTGCGCTTGGCGCGGAGCCGGTATCGAAGTGATCACGACGTACGTCCGCTGAGTACATCAAGCCATTAAATTGTGACGGGGCCGGCCACTGCGCCGGCCTCTCGTTTTTGGTCGAATCATTCCGAGTGTGATAAAGTAGATGATCCGAACGATCGAGGCGCAAAGCATGATTGCCATGAGAGTTTTCGAGCGCAACGGGCACCAATGCCTAGAGAAGGTCCGACAAACCGGCCCAAAAACCTTTGAGCTTGTGGGACACAGTGCCGAACCGTATGGCGGGCCTTACGTGAAAGGTCTGACATTGTGGGACCTTCTGCAATGGGCGACCACATTTCCTGAACAAGTGACATTGATCCCGGCGGTCGCCCGCTAGTTTGTGTCGCGCGGTCGGACAGGACGCCACGTGCGCGACATCAGCGGATCGTTGCGATCGTCGTATATGGGTACAAGCTCGCCAGCCTTCAACCCGAGGCCCTTCAAATCGGCTTCGCGGAGCTCGGAATTCACGATCGTTGCGTCACCGGCACTGGCAGCCAATGAGGCTTTCACGGCTTCCGCCTGATCAGCCATAGCGACGGCATAAGTTACATATCGAACCTTGCCGTCTTTGACGATGCCGACCGAAACCATCCATCCTGCTGCCATCTCAGTTCTGATCTATCCAAGAGAGCTTCTGTTTTCGAGGCGGCGGCCTAGCTGGCGGTCTAGTCTCTTGGAATTCCTCTATCGCCGCAAGTACGGCGCTCTCTTTTTTTTGGAGTGTCACTATGGCGTTCTTCAAAGCCTCTTCACGTGTCATGCTATGATCTCCACAAGGGCGACGGAGAAGGAAGCGCGGGTGGAGGGAGGTCCACCCGCGCAGGCTTGACGCTCGCAAGGTGCAGCGCGAATGCATGAGCAGCCAAGCCCGTACGTCTCCCGGCAACATGCGTGCCAGATGATCATGATGCCACGCGCTCGGCTGATCATCGCGCCGTCAGAAAAAGCGCACGGACGGCGGGGGCCGCCGACCGTGCGAGTTGCGATGCGCGGCTTGGCCCTCAGGAGGTCAGTCAGTAAGAGACCAAGCCACGCATGGCTAAGCAACCCGCGCGCCAGAAGATCGGAAAGAGGAAGGGGAAGCAATTGCGCGCTATCACAGCACGCCAGCTAACTGCGCGTGCGGCTTCCGGACATGCATGTCGTCAATCCGACGCGGTTGAACGAGATCGAACGTGCCCCTAATCGCGCCGAGGCCGCACAGTGATCGGATCAATCTCGTCATCATGCACAACGATGAGCTCTCCGGGCTCCAAGCCCAACGTTTGCAGCATCCCATCTTCGAGCGGGCAGTTGACCATTGCGGCCTTCGCGCCGCTATCTTTCAAGGCTAGCTTCACGGCTTTCCTTTGGTCCGCGACTGCGACCGCGTAAGTTATGTGCCTGTGCTCGTCGTCGTCATCGTCGCCGTCTTCCTTGATGGCGACCGTCACTAACCAACCATCCATCTTGCTGCGCTCCGGGAAGGATTGCCTGAGAAGTCGGTCACCTCATTGCATGAAGGTTGCGGCCGCAAGGATTGCCAGCGAAGCCAGTCCCAGCAAAATGACGCAAGCAATGTACGGGAGGTCGCCGCGCACTACACAGCTCCAGCACTAAACGGAGCGTGCATTCCAACACAAACCAGCGATCTATGCTCCGCAACCTGACACGGAAATACCAGGCCCGCAGCTACCAGCTTGCGTAGGTACCGGTCACACGGCTCAGCGATCCATCTGCTGGCGCACCACTAGCTAACAAAGCCATCGAACGAAGAAGGACGGCCAAGTAACTATGGCTCAAACGCAGCGGTTGCGCCACGCATTTTCAAACCATCGTATCCCGTAGCATTCCGGGAACCTCTTCCCTCCGTGCCGCACGTTGGGCTAGGCTCAGAAGCTCAAGAGGGCGGACGGGGTGGCGATACTGGCGCGGCTCAAACGCGTTGAAGAATGGCGCTGGACGCGTCTCCAGCGGTTGCTGGCTGTTAGGGCAGGCTTCGACACCCGCCTCGATACGCCGCCTAGCTCAGTCCGTCATCACCCAGTTTCCTGCATAGCTCTTTCAGGAGAGACGCACCCAACAAGGCGGTGCGGCCGCCGGAAAAATCACTCATACCGCTCTAGCCGAACAGCCGCATCAGGAGGGCCTTGCCGACCGGCGCCGCGCGCACGCCGTGGAAGGCGCGGACATATTCACCGGCATAGAATGCGCGCACAACATTGACCCGCGTCGCCACCGCGTCCTCGAAGCGGACGCCGAAGCCGTCGCGGGTGCGACGGACCACGGTCGCGGCGACGTTCTGTCCGTAGACATTGCATTTGATCAAGGAGCCGATGGCGGGCGGGACGGGATCGATGAAGCGGGCACCCGAGATCGAGATGTCGGCCATCCGGATCAAGCGCATCTCGCCGTCCTGATGGATCAGGATCGGCTCGTCGCGTTCGAACCGCTCGGCCTTGCGGCGCCGCGGCTGCTCGATGCAGATGAAGCACACGATCGCGAGTACGACGCAATTGTACAGGCTCCAGGCCAGCGCCAGCCCGCCATAGGCGATGCTGTCGCCGCGCAGATGCAGGATGAACGCGTAGGCGATCGCCAGCAGCGTGATCAGCAGGGCGGCGCCATAGAGCCGCAGCAGCGGCCATTCGATGAAGCGGCGGTTGCGGTCGCCGCCCTTGGCCGTCACCTTGAACTTGTGGCCCTGCGGCCGGGCGAGGCCGGTCACGACCGCCTTCAACACCGCGGGCGCTGCGATGTATTGCGACACGTCGGTCATGATCGCAAGCGAGCGGCCGCGCGAGATCCAGGCCATCGTGAAGGCGTGCCAGACATAGAACGGCAGAAAATATTTCAGCAGCTCGAACAGGTCGGCATGGACCGCCTTGACCCCGAACAGCAGATAAAGCCACGGCACGACCAGGCCGAAAACCTTGGTGCCGTAGACCGCCGCCCAGCTCATGAAGGCGTCAACCAGCGACAGCCGGTCCATGAATGCGAGCTTCGATTGCCGCGAGAACGGCCCGCTGCGGCCCCGGAAGATCTGCATGAAGCCGAGACACCAGCGCCCGCGCTGCGTGATGTATTCCTTCAGCCCCTCCGGCGCAAGGCCGATGGTCAGGCGCTCGTTCAGATAGACCGTGCGCAGTCCCTTCTCCTTCAGGCGCAGCGTGACGAGGTAATCCTCCGTCACCGAATCGGTCGGGAAGCCGCCGATCTGCATCAGGCCGGAGAAGCGGATCAGCGACGAGGTGCCGCAGCAGAATGCCGTGTCCCAGGCATCCTTGGCCGGCATCAGGATATCGAAGAAGAAGCGCTGCTCGTCGGGCCACACATCAGTCGCCGCAAGATTGGTCTGGATCGGATCCGGGTTGATGAAGTGCTGCGGCGTCTGCACGACGCCGACGCTGCCGTCCTGCATCAGGCTCATCGCCCGGGTCAGGAAATCCGGCATCGGGACGAAATCCGCATCGAGGATCGAGATGAACTCCGGCCGCTCCGCCAGCCCGGAAACGTGCTGGAGCGCATGATTGATGTTGCCGGCCTTGGCGTGGCGGTTGTCCGGGCGGGCCAGATAGTTGCAGCCGAGCTCCTGGGCGAGCCGGCGCAGCCAGAGCCTGCGCCCGTCGTCGAGCACCCAGACGCGGTAGTTCGGATAGTTCAGCCCGGTCGCGCCGATGATGGTGCGCTCCAGGATCGCCTTCTCCTCATTGTAGGTGCAGATGAAGACATCGACGAGCGCGCTTGCGGGCAGCTTCGAGCGGCGCAGGATCGCATTGACCTCGGGCGAACGGTCGATCGTGCGGCTGAGGAACAGCAGCGACAGGCACACGGCGATCATCGAGGCCGCCTCCGCCGCAACGAAGGGATAGCCGACCAGCGCGTCGGCGGTGAGGCCCGGAGGCGGCAAGGTGTGGGTTACCCGCCACGCGAAATAGTGGACCAGCAGGACGAACGACATGCCGGTCATCATGACGCGGGCCAAGGTCTGCTCGCGGTGGAGCAGGGGCAGGATTGCAAGACAGGCGCCGAAGGCGACCAGCCCGGGCGCAAATGCCGCCATCATGACTTTGCCGCGTCCGTGTTGAACACCACGCGTCCGGTGCGGCCGACCGCGCAATCCTTGCCCGTGGTGTCGAGCGCCGGCATCGAGACCGTCACCCGATACGGCTCCTTGTTCAGCGCATCCGGATTGATCGCAAGGTTCGCGGGCGCGCCCGACGCGCCGGTGAGATTGACGATCTCGCCCTGGAGCGCGGCACTGCCGTCATTCGGCTCGAAGCTCGCCTGCTCGCCGAGTTTCAGTCCGTTGTAGACGCTCTCGGTGACGTTCGCCGTGACCACCGCGCCGCTGCAATCGAGCAGCTTGAGCAACGGCTGCCCGGCCCTGACGTCCTCGCCGGGCGACGTCATCATCTCCCAGATGCGCCCGCCGACCGGCGCCTTGATGTCGGCTTCCGCCCGGTTGACGTAGTGCAGCTGCTCGGCTGCGATCTCGTGGGTCAGCCAGTCGATCTCGGCATCGGCATGCGCCAGATCGGCGCGCAGATCGCTAACGCGCTGGCGCATCTCCTCTTCGCGCTGCACGGAGCTCGGCCGGTCATTGTAGCTGTCGCCGAGATAGGTGCCATTCCTTGCGGCGGTGAGCTCGACCTTGGCGGCGTCGAGACGCCGTCGAGCGCCGATTTCGGTCTGCTGCGCGATCGCCTGCTCGCGCGTCAGGCGAGCCATTTCGACCGTCGACACGCTGCCCGATTTGATCAGCGACGACGCCCGCTCGACGGCGGCCACGGCCTCCTCCCGCCGCGCGGCGGCGGCCTCGATCGCAGTCTGGATTTCGGCGATCCGGGCCTCGAGCTGGAGGATGCGGCCGTCACGGAACTGGCCGGCCTGGCGGGCAAGGTCCTGTTGCGCCGTCTCGGCGGCCGCAAGCTTGGCCGCCAGACTCGGGCGCTCATTTTCCAACCGCGACATCTGCCGCCGGAGATCATCGAGCCGGGCGCGATCGCCGCGCGCGTTGACGACGTGAAGGATCGCATCGCCCTCGTGAACCACGCTGAGCTGCGTGGATTTCTGCGGCTTCGCGCTCACGGTGCCGTCGATCGGCGAGCGCAAGGTCACGATCCTGGCGTTGACCACGGCCTCCACGCTCGAGGTCTGCAACACGGCCCTGAGCGGCAGCCATCCGAAGACGGCGACGATGGCAAGGCCAATGCCGACCTTGAGCAGGCGGCGAACCATCCGGCCTGATCCGGCAGGCGCTTCGGGATGGGGAGCGCTATCGCTGACCAGCTCGTCATGCTCCGGCTGCAACCGATCCTGCAAATCGCGCTGCAACCCTCGTGCGCCCGATTCCTCGTCATTGCTGACGGACGTATGATCTTCGGGAACGGGCTTCTGCTGTTCCTGATTCATGATCACCGGCCCCTGAACTGTCAGTGCGCGCGGGGGGGGGCAAAAACCGTAATCCTGAACGGCCAATGTGCTTTTGGGACGCCCCCTTCGACATGGGCGCACCGTCCCACCGAACGGGGCTGTTATACGCTAGCCCGACGGCCACTGTTGCTGTCTTGGGTTGCTAAGGCCCAAGCCTACGGTTGCATACAACCTAGACGTTTGCAATAGTCATTTTCTACTCAGGGCGCGACGAAACCGCGCGCTCTCGTAAAGCGGTTGCAAGGCTCGACGCTGACGGAAGACACGTTGCTCAATAAGCATTGCGACTAGCGCCTCAACCTTTGCCCAGGCCGGCGGTGGCGATGATCCCCAATTCTGCCAGATGCGCGCGCAACGCGTTGACCGCCTGCGCACTAGAAGGGCGCGGGTCTTCAGCACCATCGCGGCAGCGTGTTGCTCAGCCGTCTTAATCGGCACGAAGCGCAGTACTTTCGGGTCACCGCTTCGCTGATGGCCTCAGCGTCCGACGCATCCGTCTTGCCACGCTTGACGAAGGGTTTGACATAAGCCGGCGGAATGAGGCGGACCTCATAACAGACAGCTCCGATCTCGCGTGCCCAATAGTGGGCGCTACCGCATGCTCCATCAGTAGGTCAATTGCGACTATTGGTAGTTGATCGTTTGCGGCAATTGTCGTCGATGGCGCGGCTTGACTATTTGGCGGAGCCGTCGGATTGACGCAGCCAGAAGGGCAGCAAGAAGATCAAGTTACGCCGGCGGACTTAAGCACGCGCCGCCGAAGCCTGGACAGGTTCACCGCGCCTACTGATTTCCTCAAGCTGAAAGTTGCTATCCAGAATGCGACGCAGTCGGCGGGAGCGAAGCAATGAAATATCCGATGTCTAACGCAGACCCGATGCTTAGCTTGCTCGAGCCATGCGCGGCCCACGCTAAGAAAAGACGACGGAGCCGATCCTGCGGGTGGCGCTCGATTCGCCCTGCGTCATGGTGAGACAGGCCGCCACGCAGCGAATTGAGGTGCTGGCACTGAACTACATGACTGCGCCGCCCAAGCTGGCAAGATTTCCAACTCCGCAATGCCGTGGCGCGTCAGCTGCGTAGCCCCAACGATAGCGAAGAGCGCGACGGCCTTACTTACGGCAGCGTCCGGTTCGAATTCGCGATCCATCCGCAGGAGCCGCCAGCTCCGCGATCTCTGGCCTGATGATCGTCGCCAAATACGCGGCCGCTCCGCCGGCCACACGCGAGACAACGCTACAGTTCGGCTCTTCGGCCAACGCCAGGATCATGCGCAAGCTCGGTGTGAGCCGCAAGGAGTTGTTCGCACATGATCGACAAGACGGCGCTCAAAGCCTTGCCGCCGCTGCCGTATCAGTACGCCGAGTGGAAGAAGTGCCGCGTCGCGCCCGACTATCACGTCGAGATCGCCGGTTACTACTACTCGGTGCCCTCACGTCTGATCCGCGAAGAGCTTGAGGCGCGCATTACCGACCGGACGATCGAGATCCTGCACAAGGGCGTCCGGGTCGCCAGCCACGCCCGCTCTGACGTGCCCCATCGCCACACCACGATCCCGGAGCACATGCCGAGCGCGCACCGGCGCTATGCCGAATGGACGCCAGCACGGATCAAACGAGAAGCCGCCAAGATCGGCCCCGCCACGATCGCTCTCGTCGAGGCGATCATGAAAGCCAAGCCACACCCCGAGCAGGGCTTCCGGGCTTGTCTCGGCATTCTGCGGCTCGAGCGCAGCTACGGCTCGGCCCGCATCGCGGCCGCCTGCCGGCGCGGTAACGACATCGGCGCGACCTCCTACGGCTCGATCAAGTCGATCCTGCAGCACGGGCTCGATCGCGCCTACGCAAACGAGAGGCCGCCGGACGACCCACCGATCCGCCACGGCAATATCCGCGGCAACGATTACTACTACTGAAGAAGGGAGAGACGATGTTGACACATCCCACCCACAACCGCCTCGTCGCACTCGGGCTTAACGGCATGGCGAAGGCCCTCGACGAACAGCAGCGACAGCCCGACATCGCCACGCTAGCCTTTGAGGAGCGCCTCGCACTACTGGTCGACCGTGAGGCGACCGAGCGCGAGAACAAGCGGCTGATCGCTCGGTTGCGGTTCGCCAGCCTCCGGCAGAACGCCGTCGTCGAGGATATCGACATGAAGGCGCCGCGCGGGCTCGACAAGCCGCTGTTCCAAAAGCTCGTCGCCGGCGAGTGGATCGACCAGCATCAGAACCTGCTCATCATCGGCCCGACCGGCGTCGGCAAGAGCTGGATCGCTTGCGCCTGGGCCACAAGGCCTGCCGGGACAACCGCTCCGTGCTCTATCAACGGCTGCCGCGGCTGTTCGAGGCGCTCACCCTCGCGCGAGGCGACGGCCGCCATGCTCGCCTCCTCAGAGCCTGACTGAAAAATGGGTGAGTGATCTCAGTGGGGTGTGATTCCATCGGATTTGCAAAGATTCGAGGGAGAGCACGATGCCCTGGACCAAGATCACTCGGGAGCAATATCGGCGGGACGATCT
>NZ_JADYVV010000031.1:0-98795 GCF_020194035.1 Bradyrhizobium sp. BRP56 | reverse complement strand
TGTAGCCGGCCTGAATTTTCTTGACGGCCTCAATATCGGCCGGATCGAACAGCTGGGTCCGGAAGAGTGCCAGGCAGAA
The DNA here is from genome assembly GCF_020194035.1 of Bradyrhizobium sp. BRP56. Taxonomy (NCBI): domain Bacteria; kingdom Pseudomonadati; phylum Pseudomonadota; class Alphaproteobacteria; order Hyphomicrobiales; family Nitrobacteraceae; genus Bradyrhizobium; species Bradyrhizobium sp. BRP56. The sequence goes on along the minus strand of NZ_JADYVV010000031.1, from coordinate 98,716 downwards.
ATCGCTCGTCGACCGGAACACCCTCTTGATGCCGGCCGGCGTCGTGCCAGTCCATCGCGGGCCGGCGACCAGATAACTTCCCGCATCGCTGCCCGTCGCGCGCGTGCCGACATAGCCAAAATTATACGTATTAAGGTCGTTCAGCTGCAGCGAATAGTAGCGCTTGGGATCGACCGCCGGCACCGAAATGGCGATGGGCTCGGCCCGCAGGTCCAACCACGCAAATGAATACGGCGTGTCGCTGTTGGGCGTGACGATGGCGGTATCTTCGTAGGTGTAAACGCGGGCCTCGTTGACCAGCGTATTGAACGGCGCCTTGTACTGTCCTGACGACTTGTCCACGGCGTATTCGTACATGACGCCATAGGACATCACCATCGGCAGGCCGTAGATGAAGCCGGCCTCGGCGATGTCCTTGGCTTTGAAGAATCCCGGACGCTCGGACTGAGCCCAGGTTGAACTGCTGGCAGTTGCCGTAATCGCCGCCAACGCGGCAGATCGCAGAAAATCGCGCTTCGTCACCCTGTGCGGGCTCTGGGCCGATCGCCTTTGCATCAAACACTCCCATTCCAATATGACGGACGGCAGCGCGCGCCACCGGCCGGGACCTGAGCACGACACCGGCCCCACGCGACACAACCTGCCGCAGACATTTCGCCATCTGAATTGATTTAGATCAATGGTGGGTTTCAGCTGCGTCTTGCGACTGTCACCCTTCCGGAATGCCTGGAAAGTGTAGCTGTCGAGATGAACCTTGAAGGTTTTGCCGCCAGCTACCTTGTCTTCGCTCAACCAGCGGCAATCAGACTATGGCTGCGCCTTAACGAGTCCGGGGGACTAATCCTTCATCCCGGTGATCGAGGCACTGACGGCTCTGGGATCGCGCTGCGGCCAGCGGCCGCTCTCGACCTGCGACAGGAAATCGCCGACGATCCGGTTGTATTCGTCGGGCTCCTCGATGTTGATGGCGTGGCCGCAGTTCGGCATCACCGCGAGCGCGGCCGACGGGATGCTCTGCTTCATCAGGATGCCCGGCAGCAGGCACGGCCAATCCTCATCGCCGGTGATGATCAGCGTCGGCACATTGATGCGCTTCATCTCGTCGACCAGCGTGTAGAGCGAGGGACGCTCCTTCTGCACGCCCTGCTGGGTGTTGGCCGATCCCACCGCCGAATGCTCGGCCAGCATGGTCTTGAACTCGGCGTGGCCGCGCGGGTCCTTGTTCTCGTACTGCACGCGGGTCGGCCCGTAGGCGTAGCGCTCGGCGAACGCCGGCATGCCGTCCTTGCGGATCATATTCGCGATCACGTCGGCCTCGGCGCGAAACGTCTCGCGCTTGTCGAGCTCGGCGCCGTAGCCGCAGCCGCCGATGCAGAGCGACAGCGCCCGATCAGGGTGACGCAATCCAAAATGCAGCGTCGCAAAGCCGCCCATCGACAGACCAACGATATGCGCCTTCGGCGCGCCGATGTGATCGAGCACCGCCAGGATATCGTCGGCGGCGCGCGCTTGCGAATAGGACGAGACCTGCTCCGGCACATCGGACGGTGGAAAGCCGCGCGCATTGTAGGCGATGGTCCGGAAGCGCTTGCCGAAGTGCCGCATCTGCGGCTCGTAGCTACGCAGGTCGCCGGCGAACTCGTGAACCAGGATCACCGGATGCCCCGATCCGGTCTCCTCGAAATAGAGCCGCACTCCGTCGTCTGTCACAGCATAGGGCATGTTGATCTCCTGCCTTCTCTCTTTGCTTGTTACGGGATGGTCGCGTTACGGAATGGTCGCGGCCTTCAGCGGCTTGGCGCGCGGCAGATAGGTGCCGTGGTCCTTGCCGCCGATGAGCGTACCGTTATCGACGACGACCTTGCCGCGCACCATGGTCAGCACCGGCCAGCCCGTGACCTCGAGCCCCTCATAGGGCGTGTAGTCCGCGCCGTCGTGGATCAGCTCGTGACGGATCGTCACCTTGCGCTTCGGGTCCCACAGCGCGATGTCGGCATCCGAGCCGACCGCGATCGTGCCCTTGCGCGGATAGAGGCCGTAGATCTTGGCATGGTTGGTGGCACTGAAGGCAACAAAGCTATTGAGGTCGATCCGTCCCTTCACCACGCCTTCGGAGAACAGGATCGGCAGCCGCGTCGCCACACCCGGGATTCCGTTCGGCACCCAGCGGAAGCTGGTGCGCCCCTTCAGCGCAAGCTTGCCTTGCGGGTCGTCGTAACGGAACGGACAATGGTCCGACGAGAATACCGAGAACACCTTCTGCTGCAGACCTTCCCAGCAGGCCTGCTGGCTGGCGACGTCGCGCGGCGGCGGCGAGCAGACGTATTTTGCGCCTTCCATGTTGAGCTGATCGAGATCCTTTTCGGTCAGCATCAGGTACTGCGGACAGGTCTCGCCCATGACCCGCAAGCCCCGCTGCTGCGCGCGCCGGATTTCGTCCATCGCCTCGCGGTTCGAGACATGCACGATCATGATCGGCACGTCGACGAGCTCGGACAGCGAGATCGCGCGATGGGTGGCCTCGCGCTCGACCGGGATCGGCCGCGAGGTCGCATGGAAGCGCGGCGCGGTGTTACCGGTCCGTTCGAGCCGGTCGGTCAGGAAGCGGATGGCGTCGAAATTCTCCGCATGCACCATCAGCATGGCGCCGGTCTCGCGCGCGACCGACATGGTCTCGAGCAGCTCGCGGTCCGACAGCGCGAGGCCCTCATAGGTCATGAAGACCTTGAGCGAGGTGTAGCCGTCCTCGACCAGGGCCGGCAGCTCCTGGCCCAGCACATGCTCGGTCGGATCGGTGAGGATGAGATGGAAGGCGACGTCGACATGGCACTCGCCTTCGGCCAGCGAATGGTAATGCTTCAGCGCCTCGCGCAGGGTCTGGCCCTTCTCCTGCAGACAGAACGGCAGCACAGTGGTGTTGCCGCCGAACGCCGCCGATCGCGTGCCGCTGGCAAAACCGTCGGCCATTACGATGCCGTCGCCGGACGGCTGGGCGAAGTGGACATGGCTGTCGATGCCGCCGGGCAGCACCAGGCGGTCGGTGGCGTCGATGATCGTGGCTGCATCGCCGAGATCATGGCCAAGCGCCGTGATCTTGCCGCCGCGGATACCGACGTCGCAGGCGAAGGTGTCGGCCGCGGTCACCACGGTGCCGCGGCGGATAATGGTGTCGAAGGACATCAGTTTGTTCCCTCCTTCGGTGAGCGGTGTTCGATGATTGCCGCGAGTGGCTCGGCCAGCCCGCGCGTCGGCTTCGGATCGGGACGGCGGAAGGTGCCGGCCACCGCCTTGCGCGGCTTGAGCACGGCGAGCGTCTCCGCCTGCCGCACCGCCGCCGCGACCGGATCGACCACCGGCACCGGAATGCGATCGCGGACTTTTGCCGCGAGTCCGGCGAGCGGTGCGCCCGACAGAATGACGACGTCGGCGTTGTCCTGCTCGACCGCGCGGTTGGCGAGCGCGACCAGCAGCTCCTCCTTCTCCGCCTGCACCTCCGAGATCGACTGGAAATGACCGTCAAGCGTGCGGATGCCGGCGCAGCGCGAGCTCAGCCCGTGCATGGCGACGCATTCCTCGTACCAGGGCGCCAGCGCGCCGGCGAAGGTGACGATCGCAAACCGGCGGCCGAGCATGCAGGCCGTCAGCATCGCAGCTTCGGCCAATCCCACGACGGGGAAGGCGAACAGCTCACGCGCGCCGAACAGGCCGGGATCGCCGAACGCCGCGATGACAGCCGCATCGACGCCGGAGCCGGCTTCGGCCAGCATCTCCAGCGCGATCGCGCCGCCGATCTGGGCCTCGGCGCGGGTGGCGATATAAGGCACGCCGCGCGCGGCGGTGACCGGCACGAGTTCGGTGCCGACCGACGCCGCCTTGCTGCCGGCGGCATGGAGCAGATCCGTCACATCAGCCGTCGTGTTGGGATTGAGCAGCAGGATCTTCATGGCGCAACGTCCCTCGTCTAGCGGCCGCGCGGCCTTGCCGGTGCCTCCGGTGCCGCGGCGTCGTCCGCCTTGTCGTTCATTGCCTTGGCATCCAGCGTCTCGGCGACGATCTCGCCGGTGCGGCGCACGTGGTGGGCCAGTATCTGCCCGGCCCGGGCCGCATCACGCGCCTTCAGCGCGGACAAAATCTCCTGATGCTCTTGCACCGATTCATCCCAGCGGCCGAGCACCGACAGCGCGAAGAAGCGCGCGCGCTCGGCCCGCGCCAGCAGCGCCTCATGCGTCGCCTTCAGCACCGTATTGCGGGCGAAGCCGACGATCGCCGAATGGATCTGCTGATTAACTTGAAAATAGTCGCGCAGCTCGCCGCGGCCGTGATGCCACTCGATCTTGTCCTGCAGCGCCGCGAGCCGTTCGAAGTCTTCCGGCTCCATGCGCAGCGCGGCGAGCTCGGCGGCGCAGCGTTCGATGCCGCTGACGGCCTCGAACAGTTCGGCGAGCTCGGCGCGGCGGAACGGCGCCACCACGGCGCTATGGTTGAGCCGCAGCTCGACCAGGCCCTCGCTCGCCAATTGCTTCAGCGCCTCGCGCAGCGGCGTGCGCGAGATGCCGAGCGCGTCGGACAGGTCCGCCTCCCCCAGCGATTGCCCCGGCGCCAGCTCGCCGCGCACGATCATGGTGCGCAGCCGCGTCGCCGCCTGCTCGTGCAGCCCGACCCGCGGCACGCGCAGACGGCGCCGTTGCAGCGCGGTCATCGCGCGCTTGGGTTCCTTGTTCCGTCTGGTCGCTTTTGTATTGGTCTTGGCTTCAGTCACCGCTTGCCTTCACTGTCATGATTGGAGACCGCGCCCTCCCACGTGGATCGCGGTGGTCGCGCGCAGATCGGGGTTCGAGAACAGGCTGCCCCAGCCCTGCACGCGCGACGGATCGCAGCCGGCCGCGGCAAGGCACGCCCACAGCGTCACCGCTATCGAGTCCAGCACCGGGACGCCAAATCCGCGCTCCAGCCGCTCGGCCGCGCCGGCGCCGCGCATGTTGGTGCAGAGCACGACGGCGGCATCGCAGCCCTCGCGCACCACCTCCTCGATCAGCCGCGCGACCTCGGCCTCGCTGACCTCGGCAAAGGAGAAATTGTCCTGCAGCGACAGATGCCGCTCGGCAAAACAGTGCAGCCCTTGCGAATTCCAGTTGGCGACGATCCGCTCCTGCACGTCCTTGCGATACGGCGTCACCAGCCCGATGCGGCTGGCGCCGATCCGCCGCAACAGGTCGCGATAGGCCAGCACCGTGGTGCAGGCCTTGATCCCCGTTGCCGCCGTGATCTCCTCGCACAGGCTCTCGTCGCGGTCGAAGCCGAGCCAGCTTGCCGAGGTGCCGTTCCAGGCGATGACGTCGACCTTGGCATGGGCGAGCAACTCGGCCGCGCGAAGAATCTCGCTGGCGTCGAACTGGCGCAGCGCCTGCTCCGACAGCGCGATCTTGGTCACCTTGAAGCGCGAGAAATGCGCCGAGACGTCGTCGATCCCCGATAGCATCGCGCAGGTGATCGGCTCGAGCGCGGTATTGGACGACGGCGTCAGCATGCCGAGCCTGATAGGACGTGTCATTGGTGAGCCTCGTCAAGCGGCCGAACCCTTGGCGGATTCGGCCGCATCCGTTTTAGACCGGGAGCTTGCGGCTGTAATCGATCAGGGTCGAGCAGATCAACAGCGCAATGCCCGCGGCGGCGAAATACATCAGGGCCAGGAAGTAGGAGCCGGTGGCCTGCACGATGAACCCGACGATCAGGGGCGTCGTGATGCCGGCGATGTTGCCGCCGAGATTCATGCAGCCGCCGAGGAAGCCGGACTTGCCGCGGCCCGCCAGCGCCGACGGAATCGCCCAGTACATGCCGCACCAGCGCAGGAAGAACAGCGTCGTCGACAGCAGCACCACGACCGCAACCGCGTTGGTGACGTAGGCGACGAGGAAGATCGAGACCGTCGCCATGATCGCCGCGATGCCGAACAGCGTGCGGAACACGGTGTTGGGCGACCCGCCCCGCTCCCGCCAGTTATCGCCGATCCAGCCGCCGACCAGCTCGCCGACAAAGCCTGCGAAGAAGATGATGAAGGACGCGCCGCCCAGCGCCTTGATGTCGAAGCCGTGCACCTTGAACAGGTAGGTCGGCATCCAGGTCAGCAGCCCGTAGAACGTGGTGTTGAAGAACATCCAGCCGAGGCACATGCACCACACCGAGCGAAACCGGAAATACGCCACCCAGCTTGCGCCCGAGGACGGCGGCGTCGCCGCATCCTCGATCGCATGCGCCTCTTCGAGATAGCGCGCCTCGGCTTCATTGACCGAGGGATGCTCGCGCGGCACGTTGCGGATGTAGTACCAGGCCCACAGCCCGCACAGCATGGTGCCGACGCCGGCGATGACGAAGGCGACGCGCCAGGAGCTGAACGCCGCCATCAGCCAGGCGATCACGATCGAACCGAGCGCCGCACCAAGCGGCGCGCCGCCGTCCAGCAAGGTGGCGCCGCGGCCGCGCTCGGTCTGCGTCATCCAGATCGCGTTGAGCTTGCCGCCCGCCGGATAGATCGGCGCTTCCGACGCGCCGAGCCCGAGCCGGGTCAGCAGCAGCAGCATCCAGCTGGTCGACAGCGCCGCCAGCGCCTGGAAGAAGCCCCAGAACAGCGTCGCGAGCGCGATCACGATGCGCGGCTTGAAGCGATCGGCGAGCATGCCGCCCGGCACCTGCATCAGCGCGTAGGTCCAGAAGAACGAGCTCAGGATCAGGCCCTGCATCGCCGGATCGATATCGAACTCCTTGGCGATGACCGGCATTGCGACCGAGAGCGAGGCGCGATCGATATAGTTGATCGAGATCAGGAACAGCATCAGCAGGAAGATCTTCCAGCGCACGCCGGAAGGCTTTGCCGTATCTGCCATTGCGATGGTGGACACCTGATCGCTCATTGCTCGCTCCTCCCGACGATTGTTTTGCCCTGCCGCGCCCCTCGTCCTTGACGGTCGCTGGCCTCTCCTGCCCTGCGCGAAGTCTGCTTCAAGGCGTCAAAAGCGACAAGCACATTTTGTATTCTGCATACAATTTTTTATATCACATTGATATTACGTGAAATTTATTCTTCCGTGCATTGATTTTGGTCAGCCGGTGATGAGGGATTGAGCGTCAGGTCATCCCGTTCGAGCCGGCAATTTCAGGGAATTCATCCCGGCGTTGCGGCACCGGCGATCGCACGGACAACGGTGTTCTGCTCATTGCAAAAACAGTGGTCCGCGCTTCCCGTCGGAAGCGCGGACCTGTGGTGAGCCGCTGATGCGGTTCGTTCGTCAGCGGCGGATGAAGGCCGCAACCACCGCGCTGGAGGTCGCGCAGACAGCGACCACCAGGAACACCAGCGAGGTCTGGTTATGCTTGTCCATGAAGTGGCCGATCATCGGCTCGCCGAGACCTGCGAACAGATAGGCGAAGAAGTTCATCACCCCGGTCGCGGTCCCCGCCCGTTTGTGGCCGACCAGATCGGGGCACAGCGCCCAGAACGAGGATTGCGGCCCGTAGGTGAAGAAGCCGCACAGGAACAGCACCGTCATCCCGAGAACGACATCCGAGGTCGGGATCGCGTACATGCACAGGGAGGTGACCGCGGCGAGCGCCATGTAGAGCACGATGGCGAGGTAGCGGCGCGAGCCGAACACCTTGTCGGAGACCCAGCCATTGCTGAACGCGCCGACCGCCATGCCGACCGGCAGCGCGATGCTGATCCAGCGCGGATCGATCACCGAGGCGGCGCCGGCCTTGGCCCAGTTGCTGCCGAGGAAGTGCACAGGCACCCACACCAAGAGGCCGTAACGCGCCGCGTTCTGGAAGCCGATCGCGACGCCGGCGACCAAAAGGCGCCAGTTCGACAGCACCGCCTTGTAGCGCGCCAGCGAGCCCTCATTGGCGCTGACCGCAGCTTCCGCAGCAGCGACATCGTCGGCCTCGTCATGCGGCGAGGCAAAGCCCATGTCCTCGGGCTTCTCGCGCGCGATCAGATAGAACGCGATGCCGCCGAGCAGCAGCAGCGCGACCGGGATGCGGAAGATCCAGCGCCAGTCGAGCTGGAAGTAGCCGACCACGACCAGCGAGGTGACGAACGACAGCACCGAGGCGAGACCGGCCGCGAATGTATAGAGCCCGTAGACCGTGCCGCGCTCGTGGCGGCCCCACCAGTTCGACAGCAGCCGGCTGCCTGGCGCCCACCCCATCGACTGGAAATAGCCGTTGATGCCCCAAAACGCTGTGAGGCTGACGATCCCGGTCGACAGGCTGGTGGCCCAGTTCATGATGAAGGAGAGGATCGCGCCGGCGCTCATCACGCGGCGGCCACCGAACTTGTCGCCGAGATTGCCGTTGATCGCCTGCCCGACCGCGTAACACCAGAGCAGCGCCGCGCTGGCCCAGCCCAGCGCCTCCTTGGTGACGCCGAACTCGGCCTGGATGCCGGGAATGGCGAAGCCGAAGGTTTGCCGCCCGGTGTAGAAGAACAGATAGCAGAACATCGCCGCGAACAGCATCCGCCACTGCGCACGGCGGAACGACGTCGCAAGCTCCGGATTCTGCACTCCGACCGAGCCGACGCCCGACGGACTGAACGTGATCGACATTGAGGCCTCCCCTTTGTTTGGTTGATCGCAGTCGGCCGCCGCGTTGTTCTTGTTGTCCGCGTGCGGCCCTCGTCGAACGCGCTGCTCTAGACCGGCCAGGGCAGCGAGTAGGTCTTGACGTTGGTGAAGCTCTTGATCGCCTCCTGCACGCCTTCCTTGTAGCCAAGGCCGGAATCCTTGATCCCGCCGAACGGCGACATCTCGATCCGATAGCCCGGCACTTCCCAGACATTGACGGTGCCGACATCGAGCTCGTTGACGAACCGCGTGATGTAGTCGAGCCGGTTGGTGCAGACGCCCGACGACAGGCCGAACGCGGTCGCGTTCGAGATCCGGATCACGCTGTCGATGTCGTTGGGCACGCGGATGATCGGGATCACCGGGCCGAAGGTCTCCTGCATCACCAGCTCGCTGGTGTAGGGAATCCGGTCGACCACGGTCGGCGGATAGAGCGCGCCGTCGCGAGCGTTGCCGTGTAAGAGCTCGGCGCCGTCGGCGACGGCGGCATTGACGCGGCGCTCGAATTCCTTCGCCGCGCCCTCATGGATCACGGTGCCGACGTCGACCGTCGGGTCCATGGGGTCGCCGCACTTCAGCTTGCGTGCCTTCGTCAGCACCAGCGCGGCGAAATCGTCGGCGACCGCCTCGACGCAGAGAATGCGCTTCACCGCCGTGCAACGCTGGCCGGAATTCTTGGTGGCGCCGGTGACCGCGAGCTCGGCCGCCTTGTCGAGGTCGGCGTCCTCCATCACGATCAGCGGATCGTTGCCGCCGAGCTCGAGCACCAGGCGCTTGTAGCCCGCCTTGCCGGCGATGTGCTTGCCGACCCTGACCGAGCCGGTGAAGGTGACGAGATCGGCGTCCGGATCGGTGATCATCGCATCGCCCATCGAATGCGGATTGCCGGTCACCACCGACAGCATCTCCGGCGGCAGCCCGGCCTCGTAGAGCACGTCGGCGAGCGCGAGCGCGGTCAGCGGCGTCAGCTCGGTCGGCTTCAGCACCACGCGGTTGTTGGTCGCGATTGCGGGGGCGATCTTGTGGCTCACCATGTTGAGCGGATGGTTGAACGGCGTGATCGCCGAGATCGCGCCGAGCAGCGGCGTGCGCGTCGTGAAGATCTTGCGCGCCTTGCCCTGCGGGCTGATGTCGCAGGAGAACGTCTCGCCGTCGTCCTTGATCGCGAGCTGGCCGGCAAACGAATAGACGTCATAGGCGCGGCCGGCCTCGTAGAGCGAATCCTTCCAGCAAAGGCCGGACTCGGCGGTGATCAGCCGCGCGAATTCCTCCTTGCGCCCGGCCAGGATCTCCGCGGTGCGCAGCAGGATGCGCTGGCGCTCATAGCGCGTCAGCTTCGGCTTGAACGCGGCCGCCCTGGCAAAGGCGCTGCGCACATGCTCCGGCCGGGCCGCCGGCACGGTGCCAACCACCTTGTTGGTGTAGGGATTGAAAACCTCGACATGCTCGTCGGTGTCGACGAGGCTGCCTGCGATCCGCATCTGCTCGTGGCGAACGGCCGGGCTCTGGATGTTCATGGCACTGTCCTTGGGGTCCGAATGCGTCACTGGATGCGGTTGAGCGCGACGTCGAAGGCGTCGAAATTGCGCAGGGCGTGACCGGCGGGCAGCGCGATCCTGCGGTTGGCGATCAGCGGCACCCGCTCCTCGGTCAGCCCGCCATGCGAGCGCAGCGGCTCTGTCAGGCCCGAGAGATCGTGACGCGACTCGCTGGTGCCGAGCACCTTGTGCCTGGTCGAGATCACGACGATGTCGCCGATCCGGTCCGGCGGCAGCTCGAACCGGGCGCAGGCCTCCTTGCGCGTCAGCGCGACCTCGATGCCTCCGGTCGCACGCAGCCGCGACAGCAGCGTGTCGACGTTGGCGCCCTCCGGCGTGTAGATCGTCGCGAACGAGCCGAGCGAGCCGTGATGGGCGACATAGGGATCGGTGATCGGCAGGATCACGCGTGCGGCACCCGTACCCGTCCAGTCGTCCATGACGTCCTGGAGGTAGATCACGTCGGGCTTGCCGTCGGGCAGGAACTTGTCGTTCATGCCGTGGTCGGCGGTCGCCACGATGTTGCAGCCGAGCGCATCGAGCTTCGCAAGATAGCCGTCGATCATGGCGTAGAAGTCGTTGGCGATCTTGGTGCCGAGGCCGACCTTGTGCTGGATGTAGTCGGTGGTCGACAGGTACATCAGATCGGGACGGTAGCGCTCGACCAGCTTGACGCCGGCCGCGAACACGAAGCGCGACAGATCGGCCGAGTAGACTTCGGGCAGCGGCAGGCCGACAAAATCGAGCACATTGTCGATGCCGTTGGCGGCCCTGGTGGCCTGGTCGGCCTTCTCCGACGAGAACGCGATGGCGCGGCCGCTGGAATAGTCCAGACCGTACGCGAGCAAGGTGCGCAGCTTGTCCTTGGCGGTGACGGCGGCAACCTTGTAGCCGGCATCATGGACACCGGCCAGGATTGTCGGTGCGCGCAGGAATTTCGGATCGTTCATCATGACTTCGGCGTTGTTCGCCGTGTCATAGAAGTAGTTGCCGGCGATGCCGTGCACCGCGGGCGGCCGTCCGGTGATGATCGAGAGGTTGTTCGGATTGGTGAAGCTCGGGATCACGCTGGCGGCATGCACATGCGCGCCCTCCTTCATGAAGCGCGCGAAGGTCGGCGCGACGCCGGCCTCGATCGCCTGTTCGATGTAGCCGGGCTCCGATCCGTCCAGGCAGATCACGACGGTTGGCCGCGTCGGCGCGTCGTAACGGCGCCCGTTGACGGTGATTGTCTTGCGCTTGTCTTGCATGATGCCTCTCCCTGTCACTGCGCCGTCGTCACGCGTTCACCGCGCTCGGCATCCGCTGCGTCTGCGCCGCCTCGATCAGCCGCTCCTTCGATCCTAAGAAGTTGCGGCCGCGCTCGCCCTCGAGCGAGTCCGCGATCAGCGCGTGCCATTCGGCGCGCTCGATCCTGTAGGCGGCCGGATTGCAGGAGATGCCGAGCCGGGCCATGAAGTCCTCGAGATCGTCGGCCGCGCGGGCCAGATCGGCGCCGAAGATCTGCCTCAAGCTGTCCTCGCAGAGCCCGCCTGCCCCTTTGACGCTGCGCAGCACCATCGGCAGCGAGAACGAGCAGGCGATGCCGTGCTGCACGCCGTGCCGCAGCGTGATCGGATAGGACAGCGAATGCGCGATCGCGGTCTTGGTGTTGGAGAACGCAAGGCCCGCGAACAGCGCCGCCTGCGCCATGCGGCTGCGCAGCTCGAGATTGCCGAGGTCGTTGGCGAGCTTCGGCAGCACCTCGAGGATGCTGCGTGCCGCGGCCACCGCGTGGTTGGCCGACACCGGATTGTTGTTGACGTTCCAGATGCTCTCCAGCGCATGCGACAGTGCGTCGAGCCCGGTGCTGATGGTGAGCAGTTGCGGCTTGCCGAGCATCAGGCGCGGATCGATCACCGCATGGGTCGGATAGAGCGACGGACGCGCCAGCGAATATTTCTTGCCGTTGGCCTCGTCCCACACCGTGCCCCAGCAGGTCACCTCGCTGCCGGTGCCGGCAGTGGTCGGCACCGCGATGATCGGGATCGCCGCGAGGCGCTCGGCGCCCTGCTGTGTCTCCAGATAGGTCTTGACGGTCGCGAAGTCGCCGCCGGCGGCCGCGAACACCTTTGCGGAGTCGATCACCGAGCCGCCGCCGAGCGCGACGATCACCTCGGGCTGCCTCGCGAGCCCGGCAAAGCGCGCGGTCTGCTCGGTAAGCAGGCGGTAGTCCGGATTGGGCGCGACGTCGCGGATGGTCAGGACAGACGGTCCCGCCGCGGCGCGCAGCCGCCGCTCGAGCTCGTCGAAGATCGGCTCGCCATAGGTCACGAGCGCGTAGGCGCGCTTGCCGATCAGGCCCGGCAGCTTGTCGAAGCTGTCGGCTCCGAATTCGATCCTCACCGGGTTGGAATAAGTCCAGTCCATCAGCGCGTCCTCCGTTTGGTGCGAAGGTACGGCGCCGGCTGCTATTGACAAATTCATTATACGGATGCGTTCTATTGATTATGTCAATAGTGTTCAGCCAGCTGCGCGCCTTCCACGCGGTCGCCACCCATGGCGGCTTCACCGCGGCCTCGCGCGTGCTCAACGTCGGCCAGCCGACATTGACCATCCAGGTCAAGGAGCTGGAGGAGAGCTACGGCGTCGAGCTTTTGATCCGGAAGCCGCGGCATACCGAGCTCACCGAGGCCGGCGCCGCGCTGTTCGAGATCACCCGCGGCATCATGACGTTCTGCGACGAGGCCCACGACCTCCTGGCCGCGCACGGCAAGGCGACCAAGGGCCATCTGCGCGTCGCGACCGTCGGGCCGTTTCATGCCACCGAGATCATCGCGGCCTTCAAGCGCGATCATCCGGAGGTGCAGATCTCGACCCTGCTCGGCAATTCCGAACGCACCTTCCGCCACATCGTCGACTTCGAGGCCGACGTCGCGATCCTGGCGGAGGTGCCGGAGGATCCGCGCGTCACCATGATCCCCTACCGCACGCACCGCGTGATCGTGTTCGTCAACCGCGATCATCCCTGGTTCAAGCGCAAGTCGGTCAGGCTGCGCGAGCTGGCCGACCAGCCCATCGTGCTGCGCGAGCGCGGCTCGACCACGCGGCGCGCGTTCGAGGCGACGATGCAGGCCGAGGGCATCAGGATCGAACCGGTGTTCGAGATCGAGAGCCGCGAGGGTGTGTGGAAGGCGGTCGAGCGCGGCCTCGGCATCAGCGTCGTCGCCGACTTCGAATTCGTGCCGCATCCCAATCTGCGCGCGCTCGAGATCAGCGACCGCACCATCAAGACCCAGTACAGCATCGCCCATCACAGCGGGCGAGCCCACTCCCCGATCATCAAGGCGTTCATCGACACGGTTCGGCGGATGAAGGGTCGTGATGCTACCGCGAGGGTGTCTTCGGCCCGGCCTTGAGTGCGAACAGCGCCAGAAGCGCAGCCAAGCTCAGAGCCGACGTGACCGCAAGCGTATAGCCGCCGAGCGGCGAAATCAGGAATCCGAATACAAGGGGTGCGAGGGCTTGAGACAGTCGCGACGGCGCGCCGAGCAGTCCCAGGCGGTAGCCGTAATCCTTCGGACCGAATATCGCCAGCGGCAGCGTGCCGCGCGCGATCGTCAGGATTCCATTCTCCGCACCGTGCAACAGCGCGAACACCCCCGCGAAGCCACCGCCGAACAGGCCGATGACGCAGGCGCCCAAGGGATGGGTGATGCAGGCCAGGCGCGCCGACCAGAGCGGGTGGAAGTGCTTCAGCAGGCTCGCTTCGACAATGCGCGCCGCCACCTGAGCCGGGCCGATCAGTGCGCCCGCCGCGATCGCCTGCGCCTGCGTCGCACCGAGCGACTCCAGAATTCGCGGCAGATGAACCGCCATCGCCGACGTCACGCTCCAGGCGGCGGCGAAGGCAAAGGCGAGCAACACCATCGCGCGATCGATGGCAATGTGCGGCTTCGGCGTGTCGGCCGCGATCCGATGCTCCCGCTTCAGCTTCGGGATCAGGAGGCCGTTGAGCGGCAAGCAGATCAGGATGTGTGCAGCGGCCCAGCCGAAGCAGGTCCAGCGCCAGCCGATGGTTGCGAGTCCCCACGCGCTCAGCGGCCAGCCGATCGTGCTGGCAAAGCCCGCGATCAGGGTAATGCCGGTGATGGAGCGGCGGGCGGCGTTGCCGTAAATGCGCCCGAGCGCCGCGAAGGCTGCATCATACAGGCCAAGGCCCATGCCGACGCCGAGCAACAGCCAGCTCACCGCCATGGCACGCCGCTCTGGGACAGCCCGAGCAGGATCAGACCGGACGCCAGGATGAGGTTGGACGCGCAGAGCACTTCGCGTCCGCCCATCCGGTCGATCTGGCGGCCGACGCGCGGGCCGAGCAGCCCGGAGATCACGAGCGCCATCGAGAACGCGCCGAACGGCCAGTTGGTCGAGATGCCGAGGTCCCGCGCGATCGGATCCGCGAGGATGGCGGGCAGATAATAGCTCGACGCCCAGGCAAGGGTTTGCGTGGTCCCGAGCGCAACAATCAGGACGTTGTCTGCACGGCGGCTCATCCGGCGCGCGCACCCGGCGTCCTGGGCGGGACCACTTCTCCGTCCTCCTTGACGAATTGGCCAATGTCAGTGGCGAGAAGTTCAAGCACAGCCTCGGACGGCCGGCACAGTTTCACGCCGTTCGGCGAGACCACGATCGGCCGATTGATCAGGATCGGATGCGCGATCATGAAATCGATCAACTCGTCGTCGCTCCATTTCGGATTGGCAAGGTCGAGCGCTGCATAAGGCGTGCCTTTCTCGCGGAGCAGCGCGCGGGGCGTCATGCCCATGGCCTTGATCAGCGAGATCAGCGTGTCGCGCGCGGGCGGCGTCTTGAGATACTCGACGATCTCCGGCTCCTCCCCGCTTTGGCGGATCATGGCGAGGGCGTTGCGCGACGTCCCGCAATCGGGATTGTGGTAGATCGTGATCGTCATCGGATTGCTTCCATCTTCGTTTCGCTCTGCCGCAACAGCCACGTCATCAGCGCCAGCGCGACCATCGCCCCCAGAATCTCGGCGACGATGAATCCCGGCAGGTCCTGTGCGCGGATACCGGAAAACGTATCGGTGAATGATCGCGCGATGGCAACGGCCGGGTTGGCGAAAGACGTGGACGCGGTGAACCAGTAGGCGGCCGTGATGTAGAGCCCGACCAGCCATGGGATAGCGGCCTCGCGAAACCGCACGCCACCGATGATCGTTGCGACCAGTCCGAACGCGGCAACGAATTCCGCAAACCACTGCGGGAACCCGGTCCTCGCCTTGGCGGAGAACTCCAGGAGCGGCAGGCCGAACATGGCATGCGCGACCATCGCACCCAGGATTCCCCCGAGCACCTGCGCCGCGACGTACTGCGTCGCGTGCGGCGGGCGGAGTTCGCCCTTGAGCGTGAACACCAGCGTGACCGCCGGATTGAAATGCGCGCCGGATATCGGTCCAAGGATCGTGATCAGCACCACCAGGATGGCACCGGTCGGCAGCGTATTGCCGAGCAGCGCCAGCGCCACGTCCTTGGTCAGGGTTTCTGCCATGATGCCGGAGCCGACGACGGTCGTGACCAGAAGCAACGTGCCGAGACCTTCGGCCACAAGGCGCCGTGGCAGATCGAAATCGCGCATCACGCACGCGCCTTCTTCTTGCTGGTGGAAGGCTTGCACTGGGCGGCGAGCGCCGGCGCGCAGATCTCCGGGTGGCCCGCGCAGCAATCCTTCATCAGGAAGGCGATGAGGTCGCGCAAGCCGGTGAAATCCGCCGAGTAGATAATCGAGCGCGCCTCGCGGCGCGGCACGATCATGCCGGCGTGCTCGAGGTCCTTCAGATGGAACGACACGTTGGATGGCGACACCTCGACCGCCTCCGCAATCGCCCCCGCGGCCATCCCCTCGGGACCCGCCTGGACCAGCAGCCGCACGATCCGCAGCCGCGTTTCCTGCGACAACGCGGCGAAGGCGGTTCGGGCTTGACGCTCCTCCATCTTTCGATAATCCTACAATTCAATAATCATTGAAATGAGGATAGCAGCCATGGACACGCTTGCCAATACCCGTTCGATCGTCGGTGCACTGCTTCCGGTGGAAGAGCTGTCATCCGCAGCCCTCCTTTCCAGCCTTGAGGCGCACAAGGAGAAGCCGCTGATCTTCAGCTACGATGGCCGAGACGTCCGCCCCAGCTACCACGTGACCGAAGTCAAGACCGGTTCGTTCAGGGCGCTCGATTGCGGCGCGAACCCGGAGAGCTGGAGCGAGACCTTCATTCAGCTCTGGGACATCGAGGAGGACAACCGCAGTCACATGCCGGCCGGAAAATTTCTTGCGATCATCCGCAAGGTCGACGAGGCCGTCGGCTTCGACCCGCAAGCCCGGCTGACCTTCGAGGTGAGCGACGGTGTTCGGCCGATGCAGATCTATCGCGCGGAACGCATGGATGCCGGCGACGCGGCGATCCGGGTCCATCTCTCGGCGCGCCCGTCGAGCTGCAAGCCGCGCGACCGATGGCTCCAGGAACAGGTGTCCTGCTGCGCACCGAAAACCAAACAGCCTTGCTGCGGCTGATGGATATCTGAGCGCTTGCCGGACAAATCCCGAACGGAACCGGGAGTGTCACCCGGATTGGCGCTCGCGGTCGCGGGCTCATGCCGGAAATCGCCCACCGCTGATTTGCCCGACAGCGCAAGCCCCCGCGATGAAAGGAGCGCGATTGATAAATTGAGACCGTCAACGGCACCGTTCGTCCGGACGCGCTCGTAGCGAACGTTGTATAAGCTCGACAGCGAGACTTGGAGCCTCGCTGTCGCTTCGCACCAGAACCGCTAGCCGATCCGCGCAGCCGCATGGGAATCGTAGCCCGGGCTCTTGATGATGCCGTGCAACTGACGCCTACGGGCTCCCATGTTGCCGCCATCATACAGGGGAAAGCACATCGCGTCGTTCATAAGCTCCGCCAGGGGGTGCATGTCGGTGTAACTATCGACACCAACGACCCGCATGGCATCATAGACGACATCGACGCAGGTTTCCGAGCAGAATACCTTCGTCATGACAGCAAGCTCGTGCTCCTTGCCCTTGGTTCGGTCGAACTGTTGGCATGCTTTCCAAGTCAGGTAACGGCAAGCTTCCATCCTCATCTTCATGTCCGCCAGCATGTATCCAACAGTTGGATATTCGATGATCGGATGCGGTCCGGAGCGTGAATCGTTTTTCGCGAACTCGAGCGCATGGTCAAAGGCCGCTCGCATGACCCCGACGCACGCTGCACCGATCAAAGCCGCGGTCCACGCAAAATTGGTGGAGACGATTTTTATGCCGTCGCCGGGCTCGCCAACGATATTGCCGGCCGGCACTCGGACATTTTCGAATTTCATCCGCGGCGAAATTGACGCGCGATGTCCAACCGTGTCGAGCAATCCGGTGACCCTCACTCCGGGGTCGCTGCCGGGAACCATAATGACCGCCAGTGATTCCTGGGCGCCCTTGTTTGGATTCGTTCGGCAGACGACAGCATAGAGATGGCAGTTCTTTCCGTCCCACCCCGTCCCGTTGGTCGTGTAGTGCTTTTCCCCGTTGATGACCCATTCGTCACCTTCACGAGTGGCGAAGGTCCTCACGCCAAAACGTGGATCAACCGCATCAAAGTTTGCACCGCCCGTCACCTCGGTAAAGGCCAGTGCGGCAAGCCGTGTGCCGTCCGCGACGAAATCGGGAAGAAATCGTTTCTTCTGGTCTTCAGTGCCGAAGAAAATGATTGGCTTAACCCCAAGCCCGGTGCCGAGAAGCGTGCTGGGAACGTTGACGTCTACTGCCGCGAGCTCTTCCGCAGCCAGAGCAAAATCCAGAGTTGAAACGTCAGTGCCGCCATACTCCTTTGGGAAAAGTCCCTTTACAAAACCCGCCTCGACGGCCTTCTTATGGAACGGACGCGTCGCGTAGAAGCGCTCGTCCGGTTTGCCGTACTTCCGGATCGTTGGCCGCACGTCCTTCAATACGGTCATCGCAAACTCGCGTGCGCCTCGTTGCAGCGCAGCTTGATCCGGACTAAGTGCGAACTCGATGCTCATGGCAGGCCCCGTCAGGTTGATTGATGGGCGGATGTCAGCAAGAAGTGAAACTCCCGTCTTGGACGCGAGTGACAATTGAGTTGTCCTGGAGTGTCGTCTCCGCTGCCCTGCGGACGTGATCGCGTGCCAATCAGAGAATGGGCGCCGGCCGTCTAAATTTTGTACTTGATCGCGCAACCGGAGAGACTAGCCTTTGAGTGTGACTGCGACTTCGTGAGGATTGCTGCCGACGGAGTGACGCGATGCCGTTCTGGACCACGCACGATCTTCCATCTGATCAACAATTCGGCTTTTGGCGCGAGGTGCTGTGCGAGGCGTTCATAACACTCAATCCTACGCGTAAATCCCGAGGCGCCTTTTCGGGAAGCGTCGAGGCAAACCTGCTGTCCGATGTGAACGTTACGCGACTCCTAACGGAGGAGCACCGCGTCATAAGGGGCGCCAAAGAAATTCGAAAGACGCCGCTCGAATACTATTTTGTGAACATGCAGATCAAAGGCGATGTGTTGGCGAAGCAGCGAGGGCGCGAGGTCCTGATAAAGCCGCACGAATTCTATGTCGTGGACTCGACCGAGCCGTACGATCTTGACTATAGATCTGATCTTGAAATCTTTTCCTTCAGGGTCCCCAAACGGCGACTTGATCCCCTCTTAAAGAACGCGTCGGGCTCGACGGCAATCCGTGTCTCGCGAGAGACCCCTACAGGTCGTCTCGCGGTGGATTTCCTGCAATCCGTTCTCGGGCAGCCGCAGCTTCCTCCAGAAGCTGGAGAGACACTCGCGGATATGATTGCGAAGCTGGTCGCATTATCATTGGGCGGATCATCTCAGGTCGTTGAGACGGCCGAGCCGTCCGCACGAAGGGCGCTTCTGGGTTCCATCTTCAGGTATATCGATGTGAACTCAAGCAATCCTGCGCTGTCGGTCGAAGCTGCATGCCGAAGATTCCACATCACGCCTCGGTACCTCCATCGGCTTTTTGAAACAGCGGGAACGACGTTCGGCGCGACCATCCGGGAAAAACGTCTCAAGCGCTGCGCGTTCGAGCTTTCCCGCACACCCGATCGCCCGATTGCTACAGTTGCATTTGCGTGCGGCTTCAACGACATCTCCTACTTCAATCGCCTGTTCAAGAAAACGTTCGACGCATCACCCACCGAGTATCGCCGGATCCACCTCCACGAGCGGTAAGCGTGGGCTGTCGGAATTGCCGATCACTGAGTTGCCCGACAGGTCAAGCCCTCGGAGCAAAAATATTTCGCTTTATCCGAAGGGAAACTCAATGTATGAATAACCCGTCTCACCCGATCGAGGGGCGCTGCGCATCGTCAGGAGTGTTGCGGTGAGATGCGGTGGACGCCGAGGTCACGACCGACGACGCGTGACCGAGGTGGACGGTGAAGTCGTGTGGTCCTGACGCCCTAGCGGCAGGTGTCTCTTCGCAGGACGTGAATGCGTCGTTGCGAAGACGGTGACAAGCAAGCCAAGTCTCGCCGGGGAGAGCACGAAGTAAGCCGTAACCCATCGCGCAGGGAAAGCCGGGTTGTTTCCGGTTACACCTGTGGTCCTACCTCCCGCGTTTTTTATTACGCGGGACCCATGGGTGCGATCGGCACCCGGCTTTCCTTGCGCCCTCTGTGAAGAGAGGGCGGAACGAAGAGCAAAGCTCGGGCAGATCATGTCGCGAGAATGCGGAAGTTTGACTCCCGGTCGTGCAACACACTCGCTGTCGTCCCTGCGAAAGCGGGGCCCATAACCACAGATCGGCATTGTCGCGGGATGGTCGAACGACGAGTCCCGTTCTCAACACGGGCCGCGGAGTATGGGTCCCTGCTCCCGTGCGCAATTGCGCACTAGGCAGGGACGACACCGAGATTGCAGCGATGATGGCGACGTACGCCCTACCCGCTCAAGCCGCCGTGGGCTCGCTCGACAGCGCGGCGAACACCGTCTCCGGCGAATGGGCGATCACGGCGAGCAGCGCGCGGGCGGGTCCACGCGGCGCGCGCTTGCCCTGCTCCCAGTTGCGGATGGTTTCCACCGGCACGCCGAGCTTGGCGGCGAATTCGAGCTGGGTGAGCTGGGCCCGGCGGCGCAGATCGCGTACGGCCGGCTGCGCTGCCGCAGGCTGCATCGCCGCCTGGTCGGGATGAGCGGGCACGAGCGGGATTTCCTGCCCGTCGCGCAATTCGACGATCCGTCCGTCCGCCTTGAGCCGCAATCGCTGCATGATGGCCCCCGTGATGGCCCCTTGGAGATAGCGGCATCATCGATGAAGCGCGTTAAGTTCGGATTAACGATAAGCGGCCCAGCGCGGCTCGCGCCCGGACCATGCGCCGCCCTGCCCGCGAGCGCGTTACTTGAGGCCGAACCACAGCGTGGCGATGCCGAGGAAGGAGAAGAAGCCGACCACGTCGGTGACGGTGGTGACGAAGGTGCCGGAGGCGACCGCGGGGTCGGCCCGCACCCGTTCCAGCACCATCGGGATCAGGATGCCGCCGAGCGCGCCGGCGACCAGATTGCAGATGATCGCAAGCCCGATCACGATGCCGAGGCCGGGGATCTTGAACCAGGCCACCGCGGCGACGCCGGTGATGACGGCAAAGGCGATGCCGTTGACGAGCCCGACCATGGTCTCGCGCAGCACCACCCGCATCGCGTTGTACGGGCCGAGCTCGCGGGTGGCGAGCGCGCGCACCGCGACCGTCATGGTCTGGGTCGCGGCATTGCCGCCCTGGCTCGCCACGATCGGCGCCAGCACCGCGAGCGCCACCATCTTCTCGAGCTGGCCCTCGAACAGACCGAGCACCGACGAGGCCAGGAACGCGGTGGCGAGATTAACCAGGAGCCAGTTAAAGCGGCCGCGGGCGATGGTCCACACCGTGTCGGACAGCTCTTCGTCGCTGGTGACGCCGCCGAGCGCCTTCAAGTCTTCGTCGGCCTCCTCCTCGATCACGTCGACGACGTCGTCGATGGTGATCACGCCGACCAGCCGGTCGATGGTGTCGACCACGGGAGCTGCGACCAGGTTGTACTTGCCGAACATCCGCGCGACCTCTTCCTGGTCCTCCAGCGCGGAGACCCGGCGGCGGTCCTCGTCGATCAGGTCCTTGATCGGAACCGGGCGGCGCGTGCGCAGCAGCACGTCGAGCGGCACCGCGCCGAGCAAATGCTTGTCGGCGTCGACCACATAGATCTCGTAGAAGCGGTCCGGCAAATCCGGGGTGTCGCGCATGTAGTCGATCGCCTGCCCGACATTCCAATCCGGCGGCACCGCTATGAACTCGGTCTGCATCCGCCGGCCTGCGGAATTCTCCGGGTACAGCAGGCTGCGCTCGATGTCCTCGCGCTCGGCCGCCGGCAGCTTCTCCAGGATCTCTTCCTGGTCCTCCTCGTCGAGGCTCTCCAGGAGCTCTACGGCGTCGTCGGATTCCAGCTCCCTGACGCCCTCGGCAACCGTCTCCGGCTCGAGTTCCTCGAGGATCTCCTCGCGGACGGTCTCGTCGACCTCGTTGAGCGCCGAGAAGTCGAAATCGGTGCCGGTGATCTCGACCAGGGTGACGCGGTCGACCGGCTCCAGCGCCGCGATCAGGTCGCCGAGATCGGCCTCGTGCAGTTCCGCCACCACCTCGCACAGCAGCGGCCGGTCGGCGGCGTGGATGGCCTGGGTGATCGCCGCGACGAATTCGCCGCGGAGCTCGCCCTCCTCGCCCCGCATCGGCATCCGGGCCAACGGATCGGCCTCGGCGGGTTCGGCAACGTCGAAATTCTCGGCCATGCCGTGTTTCGCCGGTTTGACAGGAGGAGAAAAACTGGTTGGATGAGTGCGGAACGGATTACCTAATCGGTGGGGCCCAGTGCAATGAGAAAGATGTCGAGCGCACCGCGACCGCTCCGGAAGACTTTCGCGGCGCTGGTCGCGCTCGCGCCTGTTGCACTGTTCGGCTCGGCGCACGCCGCCGAATGCCAGCGCAAGGACGCGCTCGGCACCTCACGTGTGCTCGAGGTCGACCCCGCGACCTATCCGCGCGTCGGGCTGAAGAGCTTTCCGCAGACCCTGCCGCTCAGGGATGGCGAGGTCGTGCTGACCTTCGACGACGGACCGACGCCGGGGGTCACCGACAAGGTACTGACGGCGCTGGCGGCTGAATGCGTGCAGGCAACCTTCTTCATGGTCGGCCGCAACGCGGCCGATCATCCCGATATGGTCCGCAAGATCGCGCGCCTCGGCCACACCATCGGCTATCACAGCTGGGACCATCCACATCTCAACAAACTCCCGCCGGATCAGGCCGAGGCGAACATCAACCGGGGGATCGAAGCGGTCCAGAAGGCCCTGCGCGGCACCGAAAGCAAGATTCCGAGCACGCCGTTCCTCCGGTTCCCCTATTTCGAATCGACACCCGCCCTGCTGGACCACCTGGAAAAGCGCGGTATCGCGGTGTTCGGAGCCGATTTCTGGGCCAGCGATTGGAACAAGATGACCCCCGAGGAGGAACTGAAGCTGCTCACCGGGCGGCTCGAAGGCCACCGCAAGGGAATTATCCTGCTGCATGACCCGCAAATGCGGACAGCCGAGATGCTGCCCGCCTTCTTGAGGTACCTGCAGGAGCATAAATACCACGTCGTCCACATCGTCCCGGCGGCGCTGAAAACCGTGTCCGACCGGACACATTGAACCCGGGACGCTAGGTGGATTACAGACCGTTAAGGCGGCATTCATGGCGCCGCACCTAAGGATTCGTCAGTGCGTTTGGAATGCGGCCGAGATTCGATGATTGCAAACGTCTTGGTGATGATCCGGAAGCGGTCGCGGACCGTGGTCCGCGCGGCGCTGCTGGGCTGCGGCTTGATGACGCCGTACGCCGCCCTCGCCGCAGACTGCCCTAACCCCAACGCACTCGGCACCTCGCGGACCCTCGTCGTCGATCCCAAGGAGCATCCCCGGATCGGCACCATGCAGTACCCGGAGACCTTGCCGCTCGCCGATCACGAAGTGGTACTGACCTTCGACGACGGGCCGCTACCTAAATATAGTAACCAGGTGCTGGCCATTCTCGCCAGCCAGTGCGTCAAGGCGACCTTCTTCACCATCGGCTCCCAGGCCCGGTTCAATCCGGAGGGCGTGCGCAAGCTGATCGCGGCCGGACATACCGTCGGCACGCACAGCCAGAACCATCCGCTGACGATGAACAAGATGTCGCTCGAGAGGGTGCGGCAGGAGGTCGACGACGGCATCGCCTCGACGCTCGCAGCGCTCAATGGCGACAAGAGCAAGCTCGCGCCGTTCTTCCGGATTCCAGGCCTGATGCGTGCCGAGATCCCGGAGGCCTATCTGGCGTCCCAGGGCATCCAGGTCTGGAGCGCCGATTTCCCCGCGGACGACTGGCGCCACATCTCGCCGCAGCGGGTCTATGACCTCGCGATCCAGCGGATCGAAGCCAAGCGCAAGGGCATCTTGCTGCTGCACGACATCCAGCCGCGCACCGTTGCGGCGCTGCCGCGCATCCTCAACACGCTGAAGGAGCGCGGCTACCGGATCGTTCATGTCGTGCCCGCAACGCCCGATCGCCCGGCGACGCCGACCCAGCCGCAGCAATGGTACCTGCATCCACCGACCGAGACGGTGGCGACCACGCGCTGGCCCAAAATTCCGAACTTCGTGTACACCGCGACGCGGACGCTGCCTGCCCCGGTGTTTGCCGACATGGATTGGCGCGATGCCGACATCCTCGACCACGCACAGCGCACCCGGGTCGCGATGCCCGTCCGCACGCTGTGGCCGCAGCCCCAGCTTGCGCGGTTCGCATCGGTCTCGACATTGCCGGTCCCGGCGCCCGACGTGTTCCGCATTCCCGAAGCGCTCGACCTGACCCTGCTCGCAGCTCGATCGGCGGCCAATCGCCGCCTCGTGCAGCGTACGACAATTGGCGTTGGCGTATCGCGCGCGCAGGCGTTCTCCGCGCGCCAGGCCAGGCATCCGAAGCAGGCTGCGCATCAGGGGCCCGCCCCGGCGCACGGCCGAGGCCACGGCGCGCCCTTGCATGTCGCGCCGCCGGCTGCCGACAACGCGTCAGTCCACGTCGCCAATAATGTGAAGAAGCGTACGCCGCGCGCCGAGGCGGCGGCGACCGGCAGGCGCGTGCCTGATTGACGTGATCTAGCTGGCCACGATCTTGGCGATGCAGAGCAGGATCACCAGCGCCAGGAAGAAGATATCGATATAGGATTTGATCTCGCCGGCATGCCTGAGCACGGTGACATCGGCGACGACCTGCCTGCGCGAGGCGACGGCATTGGGCCCCTCGCCGGCCGCCGCGGCGAGCCGTCGCGTCTCGCCCTCCAGGCGCTCGATGCGCTGGAAGAAATAGAACGAGCGCAGGCCGGAAAAGGCGTGCATCGCCGCATAGACCAGGACCAGAATTGCGACCGTCGCGCGCTGCTCGTACTTCTCCAGAAGGTTCAGCGTGAAATAGACCAGCCCCAGGAACACGAAGTTGGAGACCACACGGTAGGCGTAGCTGGCAAAGATCATCAGGCGCTCCGGTAAGGCAAGCTTGCAGCCGCGCGATTGGGGGAAAGCGGTCGGCTTCGGTCGGCAACACCAAACCGGTAAGGCCATGCATCCGCGAATCTACCTGACCGGTGTTACATGACCGCATCGACCTGCACCTCCACGTCACCCGCCTGCACTCGTTGGACCTGCCCCCGGAGGCACGGGCCGGCATAGCCGGCGAGCGGCCATGCTCCGAAAAGTCCAGCGATTTCAAGGATCAGCTGAGGTGTGGTGCGCTCGGAGGGACTCGAACCCCCACGGTGTTACCCACTGCCACCTCAAGGCAGCGCGTCTACCAATTCCGCCACGAGCGCTTGGGATACCGGATGGAACCCCGAAGGCACCGCCGGATCGACGGGGCCATGTAACAAATCACGGATGCAGGGACAAGGCGATTAATGCGGGAATTAACTGCGAACCCCGGGAGATTTCGGCAGCATTTGCTTGACCTCGACCGCAATCCGGTTGCGGTCGACCAGGACCACGCCGCTGGCCACCGGCAGGTTGTTGGCGAGGATCTTGACCTCGTCGGCCTCGGTGGCATCCAGTTCGATGATGGCGCCGCGGGATAGCCGCATGACCTGGTGAATCGGCATCGTGGTGGTGCCGAGGACCACCATGAGATCAACGCTGACTTTATCGAGGGTGGGCACTTCTGAACCGCCGAACGGGAACTAGATTGTGGGTTCACCTGACCACGTTAGGGTTAGCTAATGGTTAACGACCGCCAAAGCCTCGATTTGACGACCTTTGCGCGCCCTCCGGGCGGCGAAGCGGTCGAATGGCGGATTTCCGACCGCGCGGTGCCCTACCCCGATTCGCTCGCTGCAATGGACGATCGGGTGGCGAAGATCGCGGCGGGCTCTGCCCCCGAACTGGTATGGCTGCTGGAGCACCCGCCACTGTATACCTCCGGCACCGGCGGCAAGGCCGACGATTTGCTCGCGCCGCGCTTTCCGACCTTCCAGAGCGGACGCGGCGGCCAGGTCACCTATCACGGCCCGGGCCAGCGCGTCGCCTATGTGATGCTCGACCTCAAGCGGCGCCGGCCCGATGTGCGCGCCTATGTCGCCTCGCTGGAAGAATGGATCATCCGCACCCTCGCCGCCTTCAACGTCCGCGGCGAACGCCGCGAGGACCGCGTCGGGGTCTGGGTGCGGCGCCCGGACAAGGGACCGGGCCATGAGGACAAGATCGCCGCGATCGGCGTGCGGCTGCGCCGCTGGGTCTCGTTCCACGGCATCGCAATCAATGTCGAGCCTGATCTTGCGCACTTCCAGGCCATCGTGCCCTGCGGCGTGGTCGATCCACGCTACGGCGTCACCTCGCTGATCGATCTCGGATTGCCGGTCACCATGGCCGATGTCGACATCGCGCTCCGGCAGGCCTTTTCCGAGGTGTTCGGCGACACCGCAGCGCGCCTGCCGGAAGCGACGTCATAGGCTTCACGCCGCCTTCTGCGGCGCGACCTCGAGCTTGCCGGCGATGTAGCGGCGCTCCTGGGTAAGGCCGCCGAAGCCGTAGGCGTCGCCCTTCACCTCGTCGACATGGGCGTAGCTCTCGGTTGCAGCGGCCCGAGCAATTCGCCCATCCGCTTGAACAGCGCCGCGAGATAGGCCGCCTTCTCGTCCTTAGTGTTGGTGCCCTCGGTGACGTGGATGTCGAGCCAGTAGCTCGCGAGCCCCTGCTCGGCGAGCGACTTGCCGCCCGCGAACCAGTCGGCCGCATCGGCGGACTTCACAATGATTGCGGTGACCTTGGGATCCTTGTGCAGAATCCGTGTGGTCAGGTCCGACACGGCGGCGGCGATGTCGGACTTCAGCGACGGCCTCCCGCGCGAGGTCGCGTAGGTGACGGTGATGAGCGGCATGATCGGTCTCCTTGAATCCGGTTGGCGCGGGTCAATCGCGCCTCCTCTAGCTAGACCTTCGCGCATCATCTTGGTATCTTATCTAGATTGATAGCAATGATAAAGATAATTGATCATGACCGCCACGCTCGATATCCACACCGTGCAGGCCTTCCTCCTGGTCGCCGAGCTTGCAAGGCTTCACCCGCGCCGCCGAGGCGCTTGGCACCACACAGGCGGCGATCAGCATGAAGTTGCAGCGGCTCGAAGCGGTACTCGGCAAGCGGCTGGTCGAGCGCTCGCCGCGCGCGGTGCGGCTGACCGCCGACGGCGCGGCCTTCCTAGCAGCACGCCCGCACGCTGATCGAGGTGCATGATCGCGCGCTGGCCGGCGAGAAACCGGCGCGGCCGCAGCTCACGCTCGGGATCAGCGATCACGCCGCGGGCCCGGAGCTGGTGCCGCTGCTGGAGCGGCTGCACGCGATGGCCTCCCAGCTTGCCCTCTCCGTGACCATCGGCTTCTCGCGCGAAATGCTCGATGCTTACGATGGCGGCGAGCTTGACGCCGTGATCGTGCGCCAGGAAGGCAGCCGGCGCGGCGGCGAGAAGCTGACCGAGGACGAATTCGGCTGGTTCGCCGCCAAACGCTTCGTCTGGCCGCGCGGCGATGCGCTGCCGCTCGCGACCCTCGCCCCGCCCTGCGGCGTGCGCGCCCTCGCCGTGCGCGCGCTCGACAAGGCCGGCATCGCCTGGACCGAAAGCTTCGTCGGCGGCGGCGTCACCGCGGTGGTGGCGGCCGCGCTTGCAGGGCTTGCCGTCGCGCCCCTCGTCCGCCGCATCGCGCCGCCGGGCCTTATCGATATCGGCCCTGCCCACAAGCTGCCGCGGCTCGGCACGTCGAAGGTGATGCTGCATTCGAAGGTCAGCGATCCCGCCAAGCTCGCGGCACTCAGGACGCTGGCTGCGACGTTTCGGAGCGTGGCGTCTGCGGCATAGGTTGAACAGCAGCGGTTCACATCGAGTCTTCGCCTGCCGCCAGTTCGCACATGACGAACCAGTAGGTCAGGCCGGCAACAAATCCGGCCACGGCGAACAGGCAAACCAGTCCGGATGTCCAGACAGCCGGGGATCGTAGAAGGACAGTGATGCTCAACGCGCCGATCGCCGCGCCTGCGCAGGCGAAAAATCCCGCGGCTCGGATATGGAACTCCTCGGTGAACCAGACGACGATCGCCGTGGGAATTGCTGTGAGCAGACAGGTGATGACGAAGACCGCGGCCGACGGAAGCAGCATCACGACGATGCCGTAGAGCAGCCGCGCGACATCGCCGTGCGACGTCATCATCCAGAATGGTCTGACCGACGGCGGAAATCACCGCAGTCGCGGCGCCACAGCCCGCAAGCCAACCTCCGAATGCACGGGAACAGGTGCTGCACATCGAGGCCTCCTCACAGGATCGCATCGAACGCGCTGCGCAAGGTTTCGTGACGGAACACAAAGCCGTTGCTCAGCGCCTTGTTCGGCAGCACGCGTTGGCCGCCGAGCAAGAGTTCGTCGGCGAAATCGCCGCCAACGGCGCGGAGCAGCGCCGCCGGCACGCGGAAGATCGCCGGCCGGTGCAGACGGCGTCCGAGCTCCTCGGTGAATTTCATGTTGGTCACCGGGATCGGCGCGGTCGCGTTGACAGGACCGGACAGTTCAGGTCTCGCAATCACATGCGCGATCAGACGCACGAGGTCGTCGCGTTCGATCCACGACATCCACTGCTTGCCCGAGCCGAGCGGGCCGCCAAGGCCGAACTCGAACGGCGTCAGCATCCGCGTGATGAAGCCGCCATCGGTGCCGACCACGAGACCGATGCGCAAATATGCCACGCGCACGCCGTGATCCGCGGCCGGCTTCGCCGCATTCTCCCAGGCCTCGCACAATTCGTGACTGAAGCAGGCGTGGGATTTCGCCGACTCCGTCAGCACCTGGTCCTGCCAGAGTCCGTACCAGCCGATCGCGGAGCCGCTCACGAGTACCGACGGCTTGCGTTCGAGGCGCGCGATCAGCTTGACCACATCAGACGTCATGTCGATACGTGAGGCGACGATCTTGCGGCGCTTGGCCTCGGTCCAGAGGCCGTTGCCGATCGGCTCGCCCGCGAGATTGACGATGGCGTCGATCCCGGCGTCGGCGGGCAATTGGTCGAGGCTCGTAATCAGCGTCACCGGCGGCGTCAGCATGTCGGCCTTTGCCGGATTGCGGATCAACGCAATCACCTGATGGCCGGATGCGGAGAGGCTCGCGACTAGGCGGCTGCCGATGAAGCCGGTGGCGCCGGTGACGAGCACGGTCTGCCGCGCCGGCAATTTCTCGACCAGCGTCGCGGCCGGCACGCTGGCCATTCGTCCGAGGCGTCTGGCCGCGGCAAAGTCGCGCGCGCCGAACAGCGCGGCGCCGAAGGCCGCAGCCGTCGCGAACAGACTTAGCGGACCCGCATAGGCCGGCGCGACGGCGGTCGGTAGCATCGCCCAACCGATCAGGACCGGCACCAGCAGCACGAGGATGGCGCCGTAATTGATCGCCAGCAGCGTGTGATTGATCCGCTCGCTCGGCGGCAGCTTTCGGCTCAGATCCTCCTCGACGAAATCCATCAAGGTGATGACGACCTCGACGACGAGGACGGCCATGATGGCGATCGCAAGAATGCCGTGCACTTGCAGCCAGCCGAGCACGAGGAACAGCAGCGCATAGAGCATGTTGCGCACGCTGTGCAGCTGCAGTTCGTGGCGCTGCGAGGGACGCCAGGCCAGCCGCTCGGTGAATTCGTGGTGATAGAACGTATCGAATGCGCCCATCGCAATCTGGATGGCGACAAGTGTCCAAAGCAGCGGCGTCATGGCGTGGCCTCCCTGAACACGGCGGACTGACGGATCAGCCTGCCGAAACGCGGGTGGATGATCTCCAGCGTGAAGCGGAAGTCACCGCAGCCGAGATCGGAATGGGTCACGGTGAGATCGCCCGGCGTAAGCCATTCGGGCAGCGGCAGGCGAAACGGACCGAGTTGCAGCGAATAGCCGACGCTGCGAAACACCAGCGCCTCGTGCTCGACCGCGATCCGCAGCGCCATGCTGACGCCGAAGCCGACATATTCCTCGAGCCCGGTCGAACCGGCAAAGCGCTTGGCGGAATGAATCACCTGCGGGAAGCCGTCGCGGCGCGCGCAGATGCGGGTCCAGACCTGGCCGCCGCTTGCCGCGTCCTCGGTGACGGTGACGATCATCGGCACGCGCGTTTCAGTACCGGTCGGGAATGGTCCGCCGATCAGCCGTGCGGCCTGCGCCAGCCACCAGCCGATGCGGCTGCACGCGGCTTCCTCGACCTCGCCGACATAGACGACGGTGTTGCCATCTTCAAACCGTTTCGAGAAGCGCCGCCAGATCGCAACCGGCAGGCGGCCCCAATCCTCGTCCGACAGCAATGCGCGGAAGCGATGGTCGTCGAGCAGCTTTGTATCGGAAGCCGGCGCTGTCTTTAAGGTGGATATCCTTGCTGACGCCATCGCACGCTCCCGTTACGCCGCCGCCTTTATTTGGCCCTGCCCGTGGGCAGGAAACTCACGATCTTCTCGCCGAGCTTGATCAGCGCGACCAAGCGCGGCCGCGGCACGTTCAGCATCTGCGTGTACCAGCGGTCGACCAGCTCGGTGAATGTCAGCATCTCCTTCAGCCGCTTGCTCGCGAGCGGGCTGATCGCGGGATCGTCGGCCGCGTCGGAGACGCAGGCGCGCAGCGCTGCGAGCGCGGGATCGATCTCGCGCTCCTTGCGTCCCGCCGCGATCTTGGCCGCGACCTCCCAGATGTCGGTCTCGGCCTCGAAGTGGTCGCGGCGATCGCCAAGGATCGGCACCCGCCGGATCAATCCCCAGGACAACAGTTCCTTGATCGAGTTGGAGACGTTGGAGCGCGCCATGCCGAGGGTGTCGGCGATGTCCTCCGCCGTCATCGGCGCTTCGGCAAGGTAGAGCAACCCGTGGATCTGGCTGACCGAACGGTTGACGCCCCATTCGTCGCCCATGTCGCCCCAATGCAGGATGAAGCGCTCGACGACGGCGGGAAGTTTTTTCTTAGCGGTTATTTCTGTCATGACAGAAATATCAGACGATTCGGAGCAGAAGTCAAGGCTGGCCGTGCTGTCCACGACGGCGCACGAGACATGGCAGGTCTCCTGACCTATCCGGCGCCTCGGCGAATGCCGTGCATCGGAGGTGAGGAGTTTTCCTTTGTGGCCCCCGAGCTCTTCGTCCAAGCTGATCCGCGTGGATGATGGGCCGTGCGCCGGGTCGCCCGCGTCGCGGCCGCAAGGGAGATTGCGCATGCCAGCGTCCGACAAGGAGTTCGTTGGATCCATTCCAGAGCTTTACGACCGGCTCCTCGTGCCGATGATTTTCGAACCCTACGCACGCGATCTGGCGCAATGTGCCAAGGCTCTTGGCCCGCGCGACCTGCTTGAGACGGCAGCCGGCACCGGCGCCGTCACCCGTGCGCTGTCGTCCGCGCTCGGCAGCGACACCAGGATCGTGGCGACCGACCTGAATGAGCCGATGCTCGAACGAGCGAAGTCACAGATGCCAAGCGGGACCGCAATCACCTGGCGGCAGGCCGATGCACTGAACCTGCCGTTCGACAATGCGAGCTTCGACGTCGTCGCGTGCCAATTCGGCGCGATGTTCTTCCCCGATAAGCCCAAGGGTTATTCGGAGGCGCGCCGTGTGCTGAAGCCGGGCGGCCGTTTCCTGTTCAACATGTGGGGTCGCATCGAGGACAACGAGTTTGCCGACGTGGTGACCCAGGCATTGGCGGAGGTCTTTCCGGCCGATCCCCCGCGCTTTCTGGCGCGCACGCCTTATGGCCACTACGCAGCCGACCCAATCCGGGCCGACCTTGCAGCCGCGGGCTTCAGCAAGATCGAGATCGACGACGTTCGGCTGCAAAGCCGGGCGAATGCGCCGCATGATCCTGCGATCGGCTTTTGCCAGGGATCACCGCTCCGCGCCGAGATCGAGGCGCGCGGCGGTATCGGCGTTGATGCTGCGACCGAGCACGCCGCATCGGCGCTCGCGCGCCGGTTCGGCAGCGGCGCGATCGAAGGCCGGATTCAGGCGCTGGTGATCTCAGCGGTCGCGTGACGCCGCGCTTCAGACCGTCGGCAGGACCGAGAAACGCTCCCCTGCCCGGCGCTGGTTCAAAAGATCGGAGTTGCCTGATGCGGCGTGCACGGCAGCGACGCGCGCCGAGAACGGACCGCGGTTGCATGCCGCAATCATGTCAGTGACGACGTCGTCGGGGCCGGCAAACACCGCCTCGACGCTGCCGTCGCGGCGATTGCGGACCCAGCCTTCGAGGCCGCGTGAGTTTGCCTGCTCGTCGACCCAGGCGCGATAGCCGACGCCCTGGACGCGACCGCTGATGGTGACGTGGCGGATCACGCCGCTCATTTTTTCAGACCGAGGAACTCGCCGCTGCGCGCCTTGGTCTCCGCCTCGCGCATGACGCGGCCGGTCAGTTCGGACGAGGCAATGCCCTTCAGGTTGTTCGGCGAGGCGCCTTCGCGCAGCGCCTTCAGCGTCTCGTAGACGGCCTGGGTTGCGGCCGCGAATGGCGCGTGGCCTTGCAGCGCGATCCTGACGCGCTGGCTTGCCAGATAGTCCAGCGCGGTCATCTCCTCCGGCGCGCCGCCGAGCACGATCGGCAGCGTCGTCGCGGCCGAGAGCGCCTCCAGCTCACCGCGCGATTTGATGCCGGTGAAGAACAAGCCATCGACGCCGACCGCCTCATAGGCCCTGGCGCGTGCAATCGCATCGTCGAGACTGGTGATTGAGACGGCACCGGTCCGGCCCAGGATGACGAGCGACGGATCGCTGCGGCCGTCAAGCGCGGCCTTCATCTTGCCGACACCTTCTTCCAGCGAAATCAGCTGGGTCTTGGTCTGGCCGAACGCCTGCGGCAGCAGCGTGTCCTCGATGGTAAGGCCGGCCGCGCCGGCGGCCTCCACTTCCTGAACCGTGCGGCGGACATTGAGCGCGTTGCCGTAACCGTGGTCGGCATCGACGAGCACCGGCAGCGTCGACGCACGCGACATGCGGCGTATCTGCTCGGCGAATTCGGTCAGCGTGATCAGCGCAATATCGGGATCGCCGAGCACGGCGAGCGACGCCACCGAGCCGCCGAACATGCCGAGCTCGAAGCCGAGATCGTCCGCAATCCGGATCGAGGTCGCGTCATAGACCGAGCCCGGGCGGATGCAGGTCGATCCGGTGAGAATCGATCGCAGGGCTTCGCGGCGTTTGCGGAAGGCCATTTGCTATGTCCTATTCTCCGTCATTCCGGGGCGGTGCGAAGCATCGAACCCGGAATCTCATCTCGCTCTCAATCTCGAGATTCCGGGTTCGCGCGTACCGCGCGCCCCGGAATGACAGGGTTACGCGAACTCCAGGATCAGCGCGTCGACCGCGAGCGTGGCGCCGGCGGCGGCGTGGATCTTCTTGACCGTGCCGTCACGCTCGGCGCGCAGCACGTTCTGCATCTTCATGGCTTCGACCACCGCCAGGGTCTCGCCGGCCTTGATCTCCTGCCCCTCGGTCACCGCGATCGACACCACGAGACCAGGCATCGGGCACAGCAACTTCTTGCCGGTGTCGGCGGCCGAGACCACCGGCATCAACCGCGCCGAGGTCGCCTCGGTCTCGGTGAAAACATAGACCGGAATCTCAAAACCCTGATGCGCGAGGCGGAAGCCGTTGTTGATCGCCCGCACCTGCACGGCGACGAAGTTGCCGTCGATGGTGCCCTGCCAAACCGGATCGCCCGGGACCCAGCTCGATACGAGGTTATGAGGGTTGCCCGGCAGCCCGTCGGCGCCGATGAAGCGCACTGCAATTGCGTCACCCTCGCGCGCGACGTCGAGCGCGATCTCGGCGCGGTCGAGCCACACCGCGCGGCGGCGCTCGCGCAGCACGACGCGGCCGCCCATCTGGCCGGAGATCTGCCGCTTGCGCTCGCCCAGCACGTGGTCGATGGCAGCGCCGACCGCGGCCAGCCGCCGCGCGATCTCGCCCTCGGGCGCGCGCGCCGAAAACCCTTTCGGGAATTCCTCAGCGATGAAGCCGGTCGACAGCCGGCCCTCGCGCCAGCGCGGATGGTTCATCAAGGCCGACAGGAACGGAATGTTGTGCCGGATGCCGTCGACATAGAAGGCGTCGAGCGCGGTCGCCTGCGCCTCGATCGCCGCGGCGCGCGACGGAGCGTGGGTGACGAGCTTGGCGATCATCGGATCGTAATGGATCGATATCTCGCCGCCCTCCTGCACGCCGGTGTCGTTGCGGATCGTGATGCCGTCATGGCTGGCTTCCGCCGGCGGGCGGTATTTCACCAGCCGCCCGATCGAGGGCAGGAAGTTCCGGAACGGATCCTCGGCATAGACGCGCGACTCCACCGCCCAGCCGGTCAGCGTCACGTCCTTCTGCGCGATCGCGAGCTTCTCGCCGGCGGCGACGCGGATCATCTGCTCGACGAGGTCGATGCCGGTGATCAATTCGGTGACGGGATGCTCGACCTGCAGGCGGGTGTTCATCTCAAGGAAGTAGAAGCTCTTGTCTTGGCCGGCGACGAATTCCACGGTGCCGGCCGAATCGTAGTTTACGGCCTTGGCCAGCGCGACGGCCTGCTCGCCCATCTTGCGGCGGGTGGTCTCGTCGAGCAGCGGCGACGGCGCCTCCTCGATGACCTTCTGGTTGCGGCGCTGGATCGAGCACTCGCGCTCGCCGAGATAGATCACATTGCCATGCTTGTCGCCGAGCACCTGGATCTCGATGTGCCGGGGATCGACGATGAATTTCTCGATGAAGACGCGGTCGTCGCCGAACGACGATTTCGCCTCGGCCTTGGCGAGGTTGAAGCCTTCGGCGACCTCCGCCTTCGAATGCGCGATGCGCATGCCCTTGCCGCCGCCGCCGGCGGAGGCCTTGATCATCACGGGGTAGCCGATCTCGTCGGCGATCTGGACGGCGTGCTTGTCGTCCTCGATGACGCCGAGATGACCCGGCACGGTCGAGACTTTCGCCTTCGCCGCGGCCTTCTTGGATTCGATCTTGTCGCCCATCGCGGCGATGGCGCCGGGGTTCGGACCGATGAAGACGATGCCGGCGGCTTCCAGCGCGCGCGGAAACGCCTCGCGCTCGGACAGGAAGCCGTAGCCGGGATGCACCGCCTGCGCGCCGGTCTTGCGGCAGGCCTCGACGATCTTGTCGATCAAAAGATAGCTCTCGGCCGCAGCGGGCGGTCCGATCAGCACGGCCTCATCGGCCATCTCGACATGCAGCGCGTCGCGGTCGGCCTCGGAATAGACGGCAACCGTCTCAATCCCCATACGGCGCGCAGTCTTGATGACCCGGCAGGCGATCTCGCCGCGGTTGGCGATCAGGATTCGTTTGAACATGCTCTTCTTGCTTGGGCTTTTTCGGACTTCGAATTGTCCATTTGGCAGGATTCCTCCCCGCGCAATCTGGCACGGGCGATTGGGCGTAACCACTCCGTTGGTACAGCAAATTGCCCCGGAGGCAACGGTCTAATGCAGACCCGCCAGTCCATGGTCAGTCCTGGGCGGTAGCCCGATCGGTATTTCAGCCCGAATAGGTCTTGAAGCGGCCACGCGAATGAGCCTTCGCGACGGCCTTCATCAGCTCGCTGACCTCGTTCTCCAGGAATTCATTGGCCACGATCAGCGCCCGGATGGTGGCACGCAGATTCCCGCCGCAGGCGGAAATGGCCTGATCGACAGCGGCTTCCAGCCCGTCATCGTCGTCAGATTCGGGCCGTGCAGACATGATGGGGTATCCGGGATTCAGGTGGCGCATCATGTTCCTATTTTGTTCTGATCAAGTCAATTGGATCTTTGATCGGGCGCGGTCTCCTGGGCCGTCTTTCTCCGCCGCCAGCGCGCGAGGCATAGCAGGCTCCAAATGCCGGTGACGATTTCGGCGGAGGACGTTGATAACGAAGCTCGCCCATGCGCATCCCTTCAATGGCAATTGTCCGGCCGTTCTACGTCGCGGAATGCCGATCGGGACGTGACGGTGCGCACGCCCCCACTCGCCAACAGTCCTTGGTTGGATCGTACCGGCTTGTGCTAGAAGTTCGGCTGCCCGCCAAAGATCTGAAGTTGAGAAAATGCGGTTTCGAAATCCGGTCGCCACGACGCTTCTCCTGGCCTTCCTGTCTGCAACCACCAGCCTGACTGCAACCGCAGGCCCCACGGCGTCAGCGGTCATCAAGGACGCCGGCACCGTTCAGCTCGGCAACACAACCTATCGGCTCGACGGCATCGACGCGCCGGCGGTCGATCAGCTCTGCATCGACGAGCACGCGGACGTCTGGACCTGCGGGATCGAGGCGCGCGACCAGCTGACCAGACTGATCGGCGGCAAGCAGGTTCACTGCGACGATATCGGCGTCGATCCGACCTTCAAGAAACGCCGCCTCGGCGTCTGCAAGATCGAGGGCGACCCGACCAGCCTGAGCCAGGTGCTGGTCCAGAAAGGCTATGCTCTCAATGTCGAAAACTCGGCCACTGGCCGATTCAAGCCGGATGAAGCCACCGCCAAGGACGATCGCGCCGGGCTCTGGAAGGGCTGCTTCGTGGCGCCGCGCGACTTTCGTACGGCCAGGAAGGACGGCGCCCTGCTCGGCAACGCCTGCCCCGCCGACCGCGACCAGCAGATCCGCAACGCGCTCTTCCCCGACGACCTGCCGATGCCGGCGAGCTGCAACATCAAGGGCAAATACGCCGTGCGCGCCCGCGTCACCGGTAATGTCGGCATCTACCATTTGCAGGCGTGCCGCAGTTACCCGGGCCTCGGCAATCCGGATCGCTGGTTCTGCTCCGAGGAGGACGCACAGGCCGCCGGGTTCCGCCGGGCCTATAATTGCCGGCCGCCCAAAGCCAAGTGAAGGGCAAGTGATTGCCGTAAATCAAGCTGGCAAAGCCGCCGCGTCCTGTGTGAAACTGCACCGAGAGGTTGCCGGCGCGTATGACCCCATCCGATCCCGCTGATGTGCTTCCCGAAGCTGCGGCAGCCGAACGGCTGCGGCAGCATCTTGAGGAGATCGCGCGCGAACGCGATCGCGCCCATCGTGAGCTCCAGGAGCGCGAGGCGGAGCTGGCGCGGATCCAGCGCATCGCGCGGGTCGGCGGACTCGAGATCGATTTCCGCGACGGCGTGCGCAACCGCCGTTCTCCCGAATATCTCCTGGTGCATGGGCTGCCGCCCGAAGAGGTCAACGAGACCTATGAGAACTGGGTCGCGCGCATCCACCCCGAGGATCGCGAGCGCACGATCCGGCACCTGTTCGGCGTGCTCAAGGCCGGCGGCGAAGACTACACGGCCGAATACCGCATCGTCCGCCCGAACGACGGCGAGAGCCGCTGGATCCGCGTCGTCGCCAAGATCGAGCGCGACCGCAGCGGCCGTGCGCTGCGGCTGGTCGGCGCCGATCTCGACGTCACCGATCAGATGCTGGCGCAGGAGACCTTGCGGGAAAGCGAAGAGCGCTTCCGCCTGATCGCCGACAGCGCGCCGGTGCCGATCTGGGTGACCAAGCTCGACCGCACTCGCTCCTTTGCCAACCAGGCCTATCTCGACTTCCTTGGACTGCCGTTCGAGGAAGCGATTGTGTTCGACTGGCGCAAGGCGCTGCATCCGGATGACCTGCCGCAAATCCTGCAGGAGCAGATCACCGGCGAACTCTCGCTGAAGCCATTCGTGCTCGAGGCCCGCTATCGGAACGCCGCAGGCGATTGGCGTTGGCTGCGCTCGGAATCGCAGCCGCGCTGGGACCCGAACGGCAAGCACATCGGCTTCATCGGCGTCGCCCACGACATCACGGCGGCCAAGG
Organism: Bradyrhizobium sp. BRP56; assembly: GCF_020194035.1. NCBI lineage: Bacteria > Pseudomonadati > Pseudomonadota > Alphaproteobacteria > Hyphomicrobiales > Nitrobacteraceae > Bradyrhizobium > Bradyrhizobium sp. BRP56. Next base: position 61,149 of record NZ_JADYVV010000031.1, on the reverse strand, counting down.
AAGCCGAGATCGAGCTGCGCAAGCTCAACGAGTCGCTGGAGCGGCGCATCCTGGAGCGCACCGCGCAGCTCGAATCCCGCGAAGCGCAGACGCGCGCGATCCTGGAAACCAGCCATCAATACCAGATGCTGCTCAACCGCGATGGCGGCCTGCTCTACACCAACCAGACGGCGCTGGCCGGCATCTGTACCGATGCCGCCGACGTCGTCGGCAAGCCGTTCTGGGACACGCCGTGGTTCGCCGCGACCGAGGGCATGCCGCGCGTGATCCAGAATGCCTTCGCGACCGTGATGCGCGGCGAGGAAGTCAAGATCGAGATGCAGCTGCGCCTGCCGATCGGCGAACGCTATTTCGATTTCGCGATGCGGCCGCTGCAGGACCAGCACGGCACCATCGTCGGCGCCGTGCCGGAGGCCGTCGACATCACCGAACGGCGCCGCGGCGAGGAAGCCCTGCGGCAGTCGCAGAAGATGGAAGCGGTCGGCCAGCTCACCGGCGGCGTCGCGCACGATTTCAACAACCTGCTCACCATCATCCGCTCCGCGACCGACTTCCTGCGCCGCCGCGATCTGCCGGATGACCGGCGCCGCCGCTATATCGATGCGATCTCCGAGACCGTGGAGCGGGCCTCCAAGCTCACCGCCCAGCTATTGGCATTCGCGCGCAGGCAACCGCTCAATCCGGAAGTGTTCAATGTCGGCACGCAGGTCGACAGCGTGACGCAGCTGATCCGCCCGCTGGTCGGCGCGCGGATCCACATCGAGGTCAGGATCGAGGATCCCGACTGCTTTGCGATCGCCGACATCGGCCAATTCGAGACCGCGCTACTCAATCTCGCGGTCAACGCCCGCGATGCCATGAGCGGCGAAGGCCAACTGACGATCGGCGTCCGGAAGGTCAAGAATATCCCCGCCCTGCGCGCCCAGGCCTCGCGCAGCGGCGATTTCGTCACGGTCTCGATCCAGGACACCGGCACCGGCATCTCGCCGGAAAACCTCGACGCGATCTTCGAGCCATTCTTCACGACCAAGGAGGTCGGCAAGGGAACGGGTCTCGGATTGAGCCAGGCCTTCGGCTTCGTCAAGCAATCCGATGGAGACATCGAGGTCACCTCTACGCCCGGGCACGGTGCGACCTTCACCATCTATCTGCCGCACGCGATGCGCCCGGCGGACGCCAAGGTCGCAGCCCGAGCGGGCACCGAGCAGGCTTCGATCGGGCGCGGCTATCGCGTCCTCGTGGTGGAGGACAACGACGATGTCGGCCAGTTCTCCACCGAGCTGCTCGAGGATCTCGGCTATTCGGTCAAGCGCGCGGCCAATGCCAATGCCGCGCTCTCGATCCTCTCGGAGAACGAATTTGCCGCCGACCTGGTGTTCTCCGACGTGATCATGCCGGGCATGAACGGCGTCGAGCTCGCCGGACTCATCCGCGATCGCTTTCCCGGCCTGCCGGTGGTGCTGACCAGCGGCTACAGCAATGTGCTCGCCGAGAACGCGCACAGCGGCTTCGAGCTGATCCAGAAACCCTATTCGGTCGAGGCGCTGTCACGGACGCTCCGCAAGGCGATCGCCGAGCAGCGGGCGACCGCTTCCAAGCCCTGATCCTGCTGCCGGCCGCGCTCTACTGGATCACGACATGCGCGACGCCGAGCTGAAGGATGCCGAGCGCGCGGGCCGCCGTGGTCGACACATCGATGATCCGTCCACGAACGAACGGGCCGCGGTCGTTGACGCGGCACCGGATCGATTTTCCCAGATACGAGACGGTGATCATGCTGCCGAATGGCCGCTTGCGATGCGCGCAGGTCATCTCGCCACTCCTGCCGATGCCACGATAATAGGACGCAAGGCCACTCTCTGCGTTTGCCATGCACGAGGCAAACAGCAGCATGGCCGCGGACGTTGCTGCGGTTTTCATTGATCGCCTGCCGGTCGAGCCCCGCAAGGGAACGCGGTTCCACGGGTTCGGTTCCGCGCCTCGGCGTCGGCAGGTCGATTTTTAGGAACTTTTCGGCGGAAAGCGTCAGGCGGTCGCGGCGGGATCGATCAGGGCAATGCCGAACTCGGGCCGCTTCCGCCGGCGAAGCCTGGCAGGGGCTTCGGTGACCACAACCTCCAGTGTCGGCCGAACGATGCCGGCAAGCAGATGGCCGCCGCGCGTCGATCCATCCGACAGTCCGAGCACGATGTGAATATGCAGGCTGGCCTTGCCGTCGTCGCCGGTCGCGATATCGCCGATCGCGCACAGCACCTCGCATTGCTCGTTGATCTCGATCTTCCGATAGCTCTTGGATGCGAAATCGAACCAGCCGACGGTTGCCCGCTCGAACGCGCCGATCGCGGTGAGCGATGCCGCCGTCACCTTCGCATCATTGGCGAATTTCGTCAGCGCGCCGAACGCTTCCTCGCCGCTATCGAGCACGACGACGTGAACCTGCGCGCTCGGCGCATCGGACACGAGCTTGCTTTTCATGGACCGCCTCGCCTCTAAGAGCTTCCACTCTCAATCGGAGACGGCGACGATTGTTCCTGACGGACCGGATCGGCAGGCGCTCAGGCGGCGACGCAATCGGCCGCGAGCAGCGTCCGCAGGTCCCGCGCAGGAACCGGCCTGCTGAACAGGTAGCCCTGCATCTGCGTGCAGCCGAGCATCTGCACGGTGTCGCGCTGCTGATCGGTCTCGACGCCCTCGGCGGTGGTGATCATGTTGCGGTCGGCTGCGATCGAAACCACGGCGCGGATGATCGAGGCCGAGCCGCTGTTGCGGGTCACTTCCTTGACGAAGCTGCGGTCGATCTTGATCTTGTCGAACGGGAAGCGTTGCAGATATTGCAGCGACGAGTATCCGGTGCCGAAATCGTCGAGCGCGATGTGGACACCGAGCGCGCGGAGCTGGCCGAGCGTGACCAGCGCCGCGTCGTCGTCGGCGATCAGCACCGCCTCGGTGATCTCGAGCTCGAGCCGGCGCGGATCGAGCCCGCTCTCTGCAAGTGCATTCGCAACCTTCAGCGCCAGCGTCTCCGACTTGAACTGGATCGGCGAGACGTTGACCGCGACGCGCACATGCGCCGGCCAGGCTGCCGCCTCGGTGCAGGCGGTGCGCAGCACCCACTGCCCGATCTCCTCGATCAGCCCGGTCTCCTCGGCAACCGGTATGAACTCCGCCGGCGAGATCATGCCGCGCACGGGATGCCGCCAACGCAACAACGCTTCGCAGCCGGTCACCTCGTCGCTGCGCAGGTCGACCAGCGGCTGGTAGTGCAGCTCGAAGCCGCCCTCGGCCAGCGCGATGCGCAAATCGGCCTCCAGCGCGCGGCGCAGATTGGCCTGCGCCTCCATCGCCGGATCGAAGAAACGATGGGTCCTGCGGCCCGCCGCCTTGGCGGCGTACATCGCAAGGTCGGCACATTTGAGCAGGCGGAACAGGTCGGAGCCGTGGCGCGGGGCGATCGCAATGCCGATGCTGGCGTCGCTCGACAAATGATGGCCGAGGCAGTCGAACGGCGTACGCAGCGACTGATAGATGCGTGCGACCAGGTCGCCGACGTCGTCGTCCGAGGTGATGTCGTGCTGGACGATCGCGAACTCGTCGCCGCCGAGCCGCGCGATGAAGTCATTCGACCCGACCGACTGGCGCAACTTCTCGGCGACGCGCCGGAGAAACTCATCGCCGATCAGATGGCCCAGCGTGTCGTTGATCCGCTTGAACTCGTCGATGTCGATGTAATGGATGGCGAACTCGCGCGTGGCGGCCTCGAGCAGCAGCCCTTCCGCGTGGCGCTGGAACAGCGTCCGGTTCGGCAGATTGGTCAGCGCATCGTAATGCGCGAGATACTCGATCCGCGCCTGCGCACGCCGCCCATCGGTGACGTCCTCGAGCGTGGTGGCCCAGCCGCCGTCGGGCGCACGCTTATAGATCAGGCGGATGCTGCGACCGTCAGGCGTCATGATCACGGAGTCCCGAACCTCATCGCCCCTGGGATTGGTGAAACGGGCGCAGTACTCGTCGACGTCGCCGACAAACGAGCCGATCGCCTGGCGATGCAGGATCAACTCGCGCAGATGGCAGCCCGGCCTCGCGACATCAGGCGAGAGGCCGAACATGTCGATATATTGCTGGTTGCAGATCACGAGCCGCGCCGAGGCGTCGAACAGCAGCAGCCCCTGCGTCATGGTGTTGATGGCGGTGTCGAGGTGCTGGCTCTTCTCGGACAGCCTGCGGCTTGCCGCATCGTGCTGCCGCTGCAACTGACGGACGATCAGGAAGACCGCGAAGCTGATGATCAATACCGCCAACACGGCTGCGCAGAATTGCAGTTTGGTCTGGGTGCGCCAGTCCTCCAGCGCGCTCGATGTCTTCGTGGTAGCGAGGATCAGGATCGGAAAATGCGACAGCGATCTGACCGCGCCGACGTTCTCCTCGCCCGAAGCGCCAACGAACCGTCCCGAGGTGTTGCCGCCAAAGCTGATGACCTTCTGGAACACCGGCAGGTTGATGATGTTGCGACCGATCACGCTGGCATCCTGCGGATAGCGCGCGATGATGGTGCCGTCACGGTGGATCATCGAAATCACGGTGTCGCCGCTCAGCGCCAGCGAGGCGACGAAATCCTCGAAATGGCTCGGCTCGACGCCGCGGCTTGCGAAGCCGATGATGTCGCCGTTGCGCCCGGTGATCTTGCGCGCAAAGATCGTGGTCCAGTTGCCGGTCACCTTGCTCATCGCGGGCTCGACGATCACAGGCGAGGTCGGCCGTCCCGAAATGAACTCCTGGAAATAGCGCCGGTCCGCAACGCTGATGTCGGGCACCGGCCACATCTCGGATGAGTTGATCAGCCATCCCTTGGCGTTGAACAGGTTGAGCCCGCCGACATGCGGCAGCGCCGCCAACCGCGTGCGCAGCATCTCGTGCGCGCTCAGGAGCGACATGTTCTTTTCGAACTGATCGGCGGTCTCGACCTGCTCGGCCCGCAGATAATTGACGATGTCGTCGTGGACATGCTGGAGATCTGTAAGCTGCTGGTCGAAATGCCGCGACAGCAGCAGGGCGGTGTTGTTGAGCTCGCGCTCGGACATCTCCAGCGCGCGCTCGCGAAACTGCAGCGCGAGATAGCCGGTGCCAAGCGTGATGGCGAGCACCAGCAGCGCGGCACTCAGGACGAGCCACTGGATCGCGCCCATCCTGCTGGCGCGCAACACACCCTTGATCGACAGCCGCCGGTATTCCGGCACGCTGCTCGTTGAGACAACCGACATTTTCCTGCCCCTGTGGATGCCCTTGTACGGGAACACAACCCAAGGGGTGGTTAGGAAAATCAGTTATCGGACGGTTAAGGCCAACGTGGACTCGCGCGCAACTGGCCCCTCGGCAGCTCCCGGCTCACGAGCTGCAGCAAGCCGAAGCCCCGGGCGGCGCGGCGTTGGGCTGTGGGGCGCAACAGGCGCTCTGTTTGTCTTCCTGCTTCTCGTGCGCGACACGCGCGGTCCGCTCGCCGGTGCCGTCGCCAGCTGCTGCGCCGAACCGCAGACAGCGCGTAACGTTATAGTATCCGCGGCCAATCTGTCGCGGACCGGAACTTGAATGCGCGCGGGCACGGCGCTAAGTAGGCCCCATGGACGCTTCGCGCACCATGATTCAGTCTTCTCCTGACGCAACGGGATCGCGCCGCTGGCGCAGCCTGCTTGCGGGACTGATTTCGCTTGCGCTGGTGCTGTCGTTCTTCCACGGCTGGACCTCCGACGGCGATACCGACGCGGCTCCCGGCTTCTCGATCGCGCAGCCGATCAACGACGCCAGCGCCGGCGGCAAGACTCCGGCGCATCCCGCCTCGCCTCACAGCGACCATTGCCTGACGCACGTCGCCTCCGTGGCTCCGCAGGAGACCGCGTTCCCGATCGCCTATGCGCCGCACAGCTACGGCGACGCCAGCATCGGGCTGCCGGCTTTGGCCGATCGCCTCTCTCCTTTCAAGCCACCCCGCGCCTGATCCGGTCGACATGACCGGCCGTGCGCTGCTGCCATTCGGCCGCGCACGCTTCCGCACAGATCGATGTCGCGACGGCGCAGGGCCATCGGCCTGCGCTGCGGAGAGGCGCATATGAAACGGGTTATTCTATTTTTCGCCGGCGTGGCCGCCGGCATTGCACTGGTCGTTGTGGCGGCCGGATGGATCGGCTGGCCGGTCAGGTTCCCGGCCGCGACGCAGGAGACTGCGACGACAGACACAAAGACCGAGGCCCGGCACGAGGCCCCCGGGCATATCGAGCTGAGCGAAGACCAGGTTCGCGAAGCCGGCATCACGTTCGCGCAAGCCAGCGGCGGCATGCTGAAGCGGCATTTCCTCGCGCCGGGATCGCTGATCCCCGATGCGGATCACATCGGCCGGGTCTCGGTGCGCGTGCTTGCGACGGTCACGGAACTGCGCAAGCGCCTCGGCGATGTCGTCGAGAAGGGCGAGATCGTCGCCGCGATCGAAAGCCGCGAGGTGGCCGACGCCAAGAGCGAATACCTCGCCGCGCGGCTCACCAACGATCTGCAGCAGACCCTCTACGCACGGCAGAAGACGCTGGTCGAGACCCGCATCGTGTCGGAAAACGAATTCCTGCGCACGCGGCTGACCGCGAACGATGCCCAGATCAAGCTCGACGGCGCCCGGCAGAAGCTGTTTGCCCTTGGCCTCTCGGAAAGCGAGATCGCCGACCTGCCGAACCAGCCCCCGGAGAGCCTGCGGACGCAGTTCTTGCGCGCGCCGATCAGCGGCCGGGTGTCCGAACGGCGTGTCGACCTCGGCGGATTGATCGGGCGCGAGGGCCAGGAGAGCGAGCTCTATGTCATCGTCAATCTCGATGACATCTGGGTCGATTTGGCGGTTTCCCCCGAAGACATCGGCGCGGTCCGCGAAGGTGTTTCGGTGAAAATCCGCGCCATCGGCACCGAAGATGAAGCCAATGCCGGTGTGATCTTCGTCAGCCCCCTGCTCGACCGCGAGACCCGCAACGCGCGCGTGATCGCGACCATGCCCAACAAGGACCACCGCTGGAAGCCGGGCACCTTTGTCACCGCGGAAGTCCCGCTGTCAGGCGCGCCGTCGACCGTGATCGTCTCGAAGAAGGCGCTTCAAACCATCAAGGGGACGCCGACCGTGTTCGTGCGCGATGCCGACGGCTTCGAGGCAAGATCGGTGCGGACCGGCCGCGAGGACGACGACGATATCGAGATCGTTGCCGGCCTCACAGCCGGCGAGACCATCGCGGTGCAGAACACCTTCACGCTGAAAGCGGAGTTCGAGAAGGACGAGGCGGAGCACGGCCATGATTGAGCGCATCATCGGTCTTGCGATCCAACGGCGCTGGGTAGTCGTCACATTGGCGGCGATCCTGATGGTCCTCGGCGGCCTTGCGCTGACCGGGCTGCCGATCGACGCGGTGCCCGACATCACCAACAAGCAGGTCCAGATCAACACCGTGGCCCCGGCGCTGTCGCCGGCGGAAATCGAGAAGCAGATCACCTTCCCGATCGAGACAGCCCTGGCCGGCGCGCCCGGCCTCGAGAGCACGCGCTCGCTCTCCCGCAACGGCTTCTCCCAGATCACGGCGGTGTTCAGCGAGGCCACCGACATCTATTTCGCCCGCCAGCAAATCGGCGAGCGCCTGACCGAGGTCCGCGCGCGCCTGCCGCAAGGCATCGAGCCGCGGATCGGCCCGACCTCGACCGGCCTTGGCGAAATCTACATGTGGACCGTCCATTATTCCGGGCAGAAAGTGCAGGCCGACGGCGCGCCGGGCCTGCAAAGCGACGGCCGCTTCCTGACGGCGGACGGCCAGATGCTGCAAAGCGAGGTCGAGAAGGACGCCTATCTGCGTACCGTGCAGGACTGGATCATCAAGCCGCAGATCAAGATGGTGCCTGGTGTCGCCGGCGTCGATACGATCGGCGGATACCTCAAGCAGTATCAGGTCCATCCCGATGCGGCGAAGCTGATCGCGCTCGGTCTCACCTTCGCCGACGTTGCCAAGGCGATCGAGACCAACAACGTCAGCCGCGGTGCGCGCTATATCGAGCGCAACGGCGAAGGCTTCGTCGTGCGCTCCGGCGGCCGGCTCGAGAACATCGACGAGCTCGGCGCCGTCGTCGTCACCACTCGCGGCGGCGTCCCGGTCCGGATCCGCGACCTCGCCACGCTTTCGATCGGCGGTGAGACGCGCACCGGCAGCGCCAGTGAGAACGGCCGCGAGGTCGTGGTCGGCACCGCGCTGATGCTGATCGGCGCCAATAGCCGCACCGTGTCGGCCGCGGTCGACGCCAAACTGCGGACAATCATGCCATCCCTGCCGGCCGGCATCGAGGTCAAGACGGTGCTGGATCGGACCCAGCTGGTTGATGCAACGATCGGCACGGTGGCGCGCAACCTCAGCGAAGGCGCATTGCTCGTGATCGCCGTGCTGTTCCTGCTGCTTGGCAATTTCCGCGCGGCACTGATCACGGCGCTGGTGATCCCGGTCGCGATGCTGATGACGGCGATCGGCATGTGGCAAGGCCGGATCAGCGCCAATCTGATGAGCCTCGGCGCGCTGGATTTCGGCCTGATCGTCGACGGCGCCGTGATCATCACCGAGAACAGCTTGCGTCACCTCGCCGAGAAGCAGCATGCGCTCGGCCGCGTGTTGACGCGCGACGAACGGCTGGCGACGGTGCACGCGTCCGCGGTGGAAATGGTGCAGCCGAGCCTCTACGGCCAGGCCATCATCCTCCTGGTCTATGTGCCACTGCTGACCTTCACCGGCGTCGAAGGCAAGATGTTCGAGCCGATGGCGCTGACCGTGATCCTTGCGCTCGCGGCCGCCTTCGTGCTGTCGCTGACGCTGGTTCCCGCGCTGATCGCGATCGGCATCACCGGCCGCGTGCAGGAGCGGGAAAACCGGCTCGTTGCGGCGCTGAAGCGCTGCTACAGCCCGCTGCTCCGGCGCGCGGTTGCAACGCCTATCCCGGTCATCGCGGTGGCGGTCGTGCTGTTCGCAACCGCCATGTTCGGGTTCTTCCGCCTCGGCCAGGAGTTCATCCCCTCGCTCGACGAGAAGAACATCGCCATGCACGCGCTCAGGATTCCGAGCACGGCGCTGTCACAGTCGCAGGCGATGCAGCTGTCGGTCGAGAAGGCCGTCAGCCGCTTTCCGCAGGTGTCGTTCGTCTTCTCCAAGACCGGCACCGCGGAGGTGGCGAGCGATCCGATGCCGCCGAACGCGTCCGACACCTTCATCATCCTGAAACCGCGCGAGCAGTGGCCGGACCCATCGCTGACTAAAGAACAACTGATCGAGGACATCTCGAAGGCGGTCGGCCGGCTGCCCGGCAACGTCTATGAGTTCACCCAGCCGATCCAGATGCGCTTCAACGAACTGCTCGCCGGCGTTCGCGGCGACATCGCGGTCAAGGTGTTCGGTGACGAGTTCGGGCCGATGCAGAAAGCCGCCAACCAGATCGCCTCGGCGCTACGCAGCGTGCGCGGCGCGACCGACGTCAAGGTCGAACAGGCCGGCGGCCTGCCCGTGCTCGAGATCAAGGTCGACAAGGCGGCGATTGCCCGGCGCGGCCTCAGCGTCTCGGCCGTGCAGGACGTGATCGGCGCCGCGGTCGGCGGTCAGGATGCCGGCGTTGTGTACGAAGGCGATCGCAGCTTCGACATCGTGGTGCGATTGCCGGAGAGCGTGCGCTCCGATCTCGAGGCGTTGAGCAACCTGCCGGTCGCATTGCCGAAGGCAACGCCGAGCTCGCCGGTGCAGAGCCTGCCGCTCAACCGCGTCGCCCAGTTCTCCTTCACCGAAGGGCCGAACCAGATCAGCCGCGAGAACGGCAAGCGCCGCATCGTAGTGACGGCCAATGTTCGCGGCCGCGATCTCGGCTCGGTGGTCGAGGAAGCCCAGGCAAAAGTCACGCAATCGGTGCAGCTACCGCCGGGCTATTGGATGACCTGGGGCGGCCAATCCGAGAATCTCGCCGCAGCGCGCCAGCGCCTGGCCATCGTGGTGCCGGCCTGTTTTGCGATGATCTTCCTGTTGCTGCTGGCGGCGATGGGCTCGGCCCGCGATGCGTTGCTGGTGTTCAGCGCGGTACCGCTGGCGCTCACCGGCGGTATCGCCGCACTTTGGCTGCGCGGCATGCCGTTCTCGATCTCGGCGGCGGTCGGCTTCATCGCACTGTCGGGCGTTGCGGTGCTGAACGGGCTCGTGATGCTGAGCTTTATCAGGCAGTTGCGCGAGCGCGGCGTGCCGATGCGGGAAGCCATCGAGCAAGGCGCCCTCACCCGCTTCCGCCCCGTGGTGATGACCGCCTTGGTGGCCTCGCTCGGCTTCGTGCCGATGGCGTTCGCCACCGGCACCGGTGCTGAGGTGCAGAAGCCGCTCGCCACCGTCGTGATCGGCGGCCTGATCAGCGCGACCCTGCTGACGCTCGCCGTGCTGCCGGCGCTCTATGCCCGGTACGGGCATGCCGGCAGCGCTGCGCGCAATGAGAGAACCGCGATTCAACCCGCGGAATGACGGTGTGTTGACCAGCGTTCCGCAGGAAAAATCCGGCCGTTACAGCGCCGAGCAAGCGCTGTAACATTTCTGTCATATGGCAAAACTAAACGAGGACTGCGGCGGGCTGCCGCGGGGCTTCATCAGGGGGAATAACACTATGCGTCGTGCCATTACCTTACTGTCCGCGAGCATGATCGCGCTTTCGGCGGGCGCCGCCTCGGCGCAGAACGCCAAGCCCCGCAACCTCATCCTGTTCGTCCCGGACGGCCTGCGTGGCGGCATCGTGACGCCGCAGACGGCGCCTGCGATGGCGGAAATCCGCGACAAGGGCGTCAATTTCAAGAATTCGCACTCGCTGTTCCCGACCTTCACGATGGCGAACAGCTCGGCGCTGTCGACCGGCCATTATCTCGGCGACACCGGCACCTTCTCCAACACGATCTATACCGGCTACACCTCGGTGCCCGCCGGCGACACCGTGGTCCCCTTCATCGAGAACGACGCGGTGCTCGCCGATGTCGACGATCACTTCAACGGCGACTACCTCAACGAGGAGACGCTGCTGAAGATGGCCCGCGGCCAGGGTTTCAGCACCGCCGCCATCGGCAAGGTCGGCCCGACCCTGCTGTTCGACCACACCGATCGCGGCAAGAACACGATCGTGGTCGACGATTCCACCGGCGGCAAGACCGGCGTGCCGCTCTCCGACGAGATGAAGGACGCGCTGACCAAAGCGGGCCTGCCGCTCGCCACCCCGAGCCGCGGCGACAACGCCAAGGCGGGCGATGCCAAGACGCCCGGCACCACGGTCGCCAACGTCGCGCAGCAGGCCTACATGGCCGACGTCGCGACCAAGGTGGTGCTGCCGATGTTCAAGGCGCGCAACAAGCCGTTCGTGCTGGTGTTCTGGTCGCGCGATCCGGACGGCAGCCAGCACAACACCGGCGACAGCCTCAACACCATCACCCCCGGCATCAACGGCCCGACCTCGATGGCCGGCATCAAGAACGCCGACAACAACCTCGCGCAGCTGCGCAAGGCGCTTGACGAGCTCGGCCTTTCCGCCGACACCAACATCATGGTCTCCTCCGACCACGGGTTCTCGACGATCTCGAAGGAGAGCAAGACCAGCCCCTCGGCCAAGATCGCCTATAGCGACACGCCGAAGGATTTCCTGCCGATGGGCTTTCTGGCGATCGACCTCGCCAAGGCGCTGGACCTGCCGCTGTTCGACCCCAACGACAAGAACGCCAAGGTCGCCGACAACGCACACCCGAAGGCCGGCAACGGCGTGCTCGGCCAGGATCCGGCCAAGCCTGACGTCGTGATCGCGACCAATGGCGGCTCGGATCTGATCTATCTGCCGAACCGCGACAAGAAGCTCGCCGACCGCGTCATCAAGGCGCTGCTCGAGCAGGACTATGTCAGCGGCCTGTTTGTCGACGACAAGCTCGGCACCTTCCCCGGCACCCTGCCGATGTCGAACCTCAATCTGAAGGGCAAGGCGGTGACGCCGAACCCGTCGATCGTGGTCAATTTCCGCTCCTGGTCGAGCGGTTGCGAGATCCCGACCAACTGCTCGGTGCAGGTCGCCGACACCGTGCTGCGCCAGGGTCAGGGCATGCATGGCAGCTTCAGCCGCGGCGACACCTTCAACTTCACCGCGGCGATCGGCCCCGACTTCAAGGCGGCCTATGTCGATCCGCTGCCGGTCAGCAACGCCGATGTCGGCATGACCGCGGCCCAGCTGCTCGGCCTGCGCGCGCCGAACAATGGCGGCTTGATCGGCCGGGTGATGTCGGAGGCGCTGCCGAACGGCATCGTGCCGAAGATGGCCGAGGGCACCATCATGTCGAAGAAGCCGTCGGCCAATGGCCTGCGCACCGTGCTGAAATTCCAACGCGTGCTCTCGACCCGCTATTTCGACGTCGCCGGGTTTCCGGGGCGGACGCTCGGGCTCGAGGAAACCGGTGGCAAACAGAAAACGGCGGGGAAGTAATCCCCGCCGCTCTGCTCGAATTCCAGTCACGCGGGATGATGGTTTACATCATTCCGATGTCGAACACGTTGGGGAGCTGCGCCGCGAGCGGCAGCGCAGTCGCGCCGACCAGCGTCGCCACCATCGCCGCCAGCGCGCGGCCGGTGCGGCGCTGACCGCGCATCTGGCCCGCGATCCACTCCAGAACCTTGGTGTCCATCTTGGCGCCTTGTCTCGGCGCCCAGCGATCGATCTCGGTGTCGGGCGACAGCGCCACCGTGCGCGGCGGCACCGGCAGGCCGGACTCGGAGGCGGCATGGTGGGCGATCGCCTTGGCGAGCAGATCGTCGAACCGGCCGCCATCGCTGCGCTCGGCGGCGGCCTCGTTGATCGCGAACAGCGCCTCGATTTCGGCCCGGCTGACCGGCTGATGCTCGACCGCGGCCGCCGTCAGGATGCGCGCGCACCAGGCAGCGTCATCGGCATCGAGAGACCGGGAGAAATGGATGCGGCCCTTGGTGGTCGGGCCTTCGCCGGTGATCACGCCGTCGCGCACGATGGTGAGCGCATGGGCGGCAGTCTTGCGGCAGGACGGATGCAACGCACCGCTGAGAGGCTCAGCGGTCTTGGTACTTGGGGTAGACATTGTGGGAGCTTTCAATTCCTATCTCAGGCCAGCTTTTCCATGCGGGCGTAAACGAGTGGTTAATGATTCGGAACTTGCGTTCCGAGATTTTTAGATGGTTGCTATTTGGTCGCTTTAAACGTCGTCACGGTTCAGTCCTATAGCAGCCAGGGCCGGCGTGATGACTGCGATAAGCGGCATTATCTGGGCATTTCCAAGCCTTTGTGCCGCAGCTGATATTTCGCCGCAGGGATCCGGATCAAAACAAGTTGCTTGGAATTCCACCCTCAAGGAGAAATGTTTCACCTTTTTTCAGAACCCGTTCACTTAAGCCTTATCCCGTCCTATACTGGAACAGACAGCCTCAAATACAAATTCAATCGCAACTTCAAAGAGATGAGGTAAAATCATGGCACTTCAGATTGGCGCCGTCGCCCCCGACTTCGAAGCCGAGACCACCGAAGGAAAGATCAAGTTCCATGACTGGATCGGCAACAGCTGGGCGCTTTTGTTCTCCCATCCCAAGGACTTCACCCCGGTCTGCACCACCGAGCTCGGTGCGCTCGCCCGCCTGAAGCCTGAGTTCGACAAGCGCGGCGTCAAGCTGATGGGCTTGTCGGTCGACCCGGTGGACCGCCACGCCAAATGGTCCGACGACATCAAGGAAACCCAGGGCGCGGCGCCGAACTATCCGATGATCGGCGACACCGACTTCAACGTGTCGAAGCTCTACGACATGCTGCCGGCCTCGACCTCGGGCGATCCCCTCACCCGCACCCCTGCCGACAACCAGACCGTCCGCAACGTGTTCGTGATCGGACCGGACAAGAAGATCAAGCTGGTGATGGTCTATCCGATGACCACCGGCCGGAATTTCCAGGAGATCCTGCGCTCGATCGACTCGCTGCAGATGACCGCCAAGCACCGCGTCGCCACCCCTGCCGACTGGAAGCAGGGCGAGGACGTGATCATCGCGGGCTCGGTCAGCGACGACGAGGCCAAGACGATCTACCCGCAGGGCTGGAAGGCGCCGAAGCCTTACATCCGCATCGTGCCGCAGCCGAAGTAACGGCAGGCTCACTGCGTCCGGGTGACCCGCGCACAGCCGATCATCGTCTGGTTTCGCGACGATCTGCGGCTGTCGGATCACCCGGCGTTGCATGAGGCGGCGGCAAGCGGCGCGCCGGTCGTCGGCCTCTATGTGCGTGACGAAGAGAGCCGTGCATTGATGCCGCCGGTCGTACGTCGGCTCGGGGGTGCGACGCGCTGGTGGCTGGCGCAGTCGTTGCGCGCACTCGGCAAGAGCCTCACCATGGCAGGCGGATCGCTGGTGCTGCGCACCGGACCGGCCGCGTCGGTGATCGCCACGGTGGCGCGCGAAATCGGCGCACGCGCCGTATTCTGGAACGACATCGCGCAGGCACCGCATCAGGCCGTTGCCAGAGAAGTCGAAGCCGCGCTCGCAAGTGACAGCATCGACTCGCAAATTTTCCGCGGCGATCTGCTCGTCGAACCGAAGGCGATCCGCAACAAGGACAACCGGGCCTTGCGCGTGTTCACGCCGTTCTGGCGGCGCGTCCAAGGCCTCGGCGATCCGCCAAGGCCGTTGCCGGCGCCGAAGAGACTCACATCCATCGGCGGCATCGCGAGCGACGCCCTCGATGACTGGGGTCTCGAACCGACACGGCCGGATTGGGCCGGCGGCCTGCGCGAGACCTGGACACCGGGTGAAGCCGCGGCGCAGGCGCGGCTGAAGCGATTCCTCGATGAGGGGATCAGCGGTTACGCCGACGACCGCGATCGGCCCGACCGCGACGGCACCTCGCGCCTGTCGCCACATCTGCGCTTCGGCGAGATCAGCCCGCGGCAGGTGTGGCACGCGGCCCGCTTCGCCGCCGCGGAAGACTCGCGCCTTGCCGGTGACATCGGCAAGTTCCTCAGCGAGCTCGGCTGGCGCGAATTCTGCCGCCATCTGCTGTTCGACGTCCCCGATATGGCGGATCGGAACTTGCAGGAGCTGTTCGATGCCTTTCGGTGGAGGCGCAACGCTCTTGCCTTGGAGGCGTGGCAGCGCGGACTCACCGGCTATCCGATCGTCGATGCCGGCATGCGCGAGCTCTGGCACAGAGGCGTGATGCACAACCGGGTGCGGATGGTGGCGGCCTCGTTCCTGGTCAAGCACCTCTTGATCGACTGGCGCACAGGCGAACAATGGTTCTGGGATACGTTGGTCGATGCCGATGCGGGCTCCAACCCGGCGAACTGGCAATGGGTCGCGGGCTGCGGCGCTGACGCCGCGCCCTATTTCCGCGTCTTCAATCCGGTCCTGCAGGGCGAGAAATTCGATCCCGACGGCGGCTATGTCAGGCGCTGGGTGCCGGAGCTCGCGCAGCTCTCCAACGAGCTGATCCATCAGCCCTGGACAGCGACACCGATCGAACTGGCGAGCGCCGGCATCGAACTCGGCAAGACGTACCCGCCGCCGATCGTTGATCACAAGCAGGGGCGCGAACGCGCGCTTGCAGCTTACGCGAAGATCCGTCGCAAAGACTAAGCGCGGCGATTGACCAGCAGCACCGCCGCGGCGCAGGCGGCCATGCCGGCAATGGCGACATGATCCAGCCGCTCGTCGAACAGGACGTAGGCCATCAGCGCGGTCACCGCCGGCACCAGATAGAACAGGCTCGCGACCGAGGTCGCGGCGTGGTGACGGATCAGCCAGTACAACAGCCCGATCGAGCCGATCGACAGCGCGAACACCAGCCAGGCCAGCGCCAGCACGAACTCGCCGGTCCAATGCACGACATTGGTCTCGAATACAAAGGCGCCGATGCCGAAGAAGATCGTCACCGCGATGTACTGCACCAGATTGCCGGCGCGCCAGTCGATCCGGTTGCAATAGCGCCGTTGATAGAGCGTGCCCAAGGTGATGCTGATCAGCGAGACGCCGGAGGCGAGCCAGCCCCACCCCGCCTCGCCCGTCATCGGCCGGTTGTGCAGGATCAAGACGACGCCGGCGAGGCCGAGCACCAGCCCGCCCCATTGCAGCGGCGTGACGCGCTCGCCCAGCCAGCGGTTGGCAATCGTCGAGGTCAGGATCGGCTGCAGGCCCGGGATCAAGGCCGAGAGCCCCGCCGGAACCGAATGCGCGATCGCAATCGCGGTGCCGCCGAGGTAGAAGCCGTGCACCAGGATGCCGGCGACCGCGCTGTGGAGAATGCCAGTCCGGTCCGGCCAGTTCGGCCGCGCGATCGCGGCGATGACCGCCATCACCACCACCACGAACGCCATCCGGATCGCCAGATAGGTCAGCGGCTCCGCATTGTTGATGACGTATTTGGTGCCGATGAATCCGGTGCTCCACAGCACGACAAAGATCGCCGGCGCCAGACGAGCGGCAGTTTCCTCGAAGCTCTTGTTCATTGCAGGCTGTCATTGCCTGAAGACGAGGCAGCCAGCAATCGTGAATTAGGAGGGTGGCGGCGAGCCCGCGGCTGTAAGCAGGTGGCGCCTCACCCACAGTGTCGTCCCTGCGAAAGCACTAGCGTATATACATAACCTCCGCAGTCTTTCCGGAGTCTTCTCAAAGAGTTGGCCGAAAACCGCAGAGAACTTACTCATCTGCACTAGGGTTGCGCCCGCCGATTCCGGCTCTCGCCTAGTAGCTAACCCCTTGATGATGAGTCGGTTTTCTAGCCTCGAAGAGATGTGTAAATGCCCTAGTGCGGAAGCAGGGACCCATACTCCGCGGCGGATGTTGTGAAAGGGACTCGTCGTTCCAGCGGCCTTCAACGATAACCATCGGTGGTTATGGGTCCCTGCTTTCGCAGGGACGACACTGAACGTGTTGCACGGTCTGCTAGCCACACATTCGCATTCTCGCGACATTGCCGATGACACGAGACCACTCTGACCTTGCAGACGCTCGCGGACCCAACGCCTATCGCTGCCAATCACGACGATTTGTCCTCAGGGATGCCATGCGCGTTTATCGGATGCGACATGCCGCACTCGCCGATACGCTTCGGTAGAATCTCGCAGCCGTCGGTCGCGGCACGTTCCGGATTGCACTGGAATCTACCGTCGCCGAATACCGGCGGCCAAGAACACTGCACAAGAAGAGCCGGCCACGAGCCGGACAAGAAGAAAAACAATGGATCAAGTGGCGTTGGTCGTCGTTCGGGCGGTCGAGAGCGGCGCGACGACGACGAAAGATATTATCGGCGTGACCAGATTATCGCGCCTCAAGGTCGAGCGTGCACTGAGCACGCTGGAGAAGCAGAAGCTGCTCCTCCGCGAACGGCAGGGCTCGTGGGCCCTCGGCTTTCCCGTGGCTCCGACGGTCAGGCAATGTGGATCATGCACCCTCTGCTGCAAGGTGCTTGAGGTGACCGATCTCCGCAAGCCGATGAATACGGTCTGCAACCACATCCTGGCGGGCGGCGGATGCGAGATCTACCACGAGCGTCCCCGGCAGTGCCGGTCATTCAGCTGTGCTTGGCTGCAAGGCCACCTCGAAGATGATTGGTTTCCGGAGACCGCGGGCATGGTGCCGCATTTCGGGCTCGACGCGCTGAATGTGCAGGTCGACCTCGATGATCCCGACCGCTGGCGCGAGGAACCTTATTTCAGCAAGCTGTGCGAACTTTCGTTGAAGGGCCTCAGGGTAAGTGAAGGGCGGCCGTATGCCACCCTCGTCATCGTCGGTCAGGACCGCTACCTGCTGCTCGGGCGGACCATCGTGCCCGATCCAACGCTGTTCGGCACCGCCTTCGTGCCGATTACGCTCGATACCTTCCGCTACTGGAAGGCAACATCGCTTGAGCATCTGCAGCGGTTGAACGATCGGGTCATGGAGATCCAGCGCATCCAGCAGGAGTTCGGCCATTGCGCCATCCCTGACGACGACGATCCCTCCCCGCCTTACCGGCCGGCTCTTCTCCAACGGTCGAAGGAACTGGGCGTGATACGCACGACGTGACGACAGCCGGACACAGCGCAGGTCAGTTCGTCATCTGAGGTGATACTTCCTGCCGTTGGTATTCGGGTCTGTGTTGTCGCTTGTCGAAAACATCAAGGCCGGGCCGAAGTAATTCCAGGTGTCCCGGTAAAATGCGAAGCGGCCGGCACCCTTGTCGATGATCTCTTGCTGGGCGGTGTTCGCGGGGCCGAGAAGCCGGTCGTCTTCGTACAATCGGGCAGTCTCGAGCGTGCCGTCCACGTATTTGACGGGGATGAGATACGCATATCCCTTGTAAAGACGGAAGGCGCCACGCAACAGGTTCCTGTCGATCGGACTCGGAGGAACCAGAAAAAGGAATGCGCTCGACGCCAAGGCAAAGAGCGTCGATCCGATCGCGATGCGCGTGCTGGCAGATGTCCTCAACGATACTTTTCCCTTGGCTCTTGCTTGCGAGGCTTCCCGCCTTCTCTAGCGCGCGCCTGCGGCGCAGACAACCGACCGCCCGCCGCCACGCCTTGTGGCGAACCGAATCTGGCTCGCGGTATTTCCGCATCGAACGACAATCAGATTGTCGCCGCGCGGCCGGCCGATCGGCCCAGGACTGCCATCAGCATCGCCGCGACGGCGCAGCATGCGAGCGCAACCTCCCAGCGTCCGGTCGCATCGTGGGCAAGTCCGGCGAGCGGCGGGCCCGCGGCGGCGAGCGAGTAGCCAAGGCACTGCGCCATGCCCGACAGCGCTGCCGCCTGGTGGCTGTGCGAGGTTCGCAAGCTGACGAATGTCAAGCCGAGGATGAAGGCTGCACCCGCCCCGAAGCCGAACAGCGCGACCCACAGCCTTGCGAGCGCCGGAAGCTGCCACAATCCCAGCAGCGAGACGCAGGTCGCAAGCGACACGGCAATCGCAATCCCGCGCTGGTCCTTCATGCGCCGGACCATCGGCCCGAGGATCAGGCCGGGAAGCGCGGTCGCCAATTGCAGCACACCGTGCAGCGTACCCGCCGTCGCCGCCGGGTAGCCTGCCTGCACGAGGATGGCGGGCAACCATCCGACGATGATGTAGAACACCAGCGAGGTCAGGCCGAGGAAGCCGGTCACCTGCCAGGCGAGCAGCGAGTGCCAGATGCGCCCGCGATGCGGCGACGAGGCCGGCTCGACCGTCGGGGCCGTGTGCGTCCCCAGCTGGGGTGCCCAGGCTATCAGCGCCACCACCGGAAAGATCAGCGTGCTCGCAAGCGACAGATGCCAGTTCGATCCCGGCAATTGCGCAAGCGGGATGGCCACGACAGATGCGAGCGCCTGGGCCAATGCGGACGTGATCGCGTAAGCGCCGGTCAGGCTGGCGATACGGGTCGGAAAGTCCCGCTTGAGCAGGCTCGGCAGCAGCACATTTCCAACGGCGATTCCGGCACCAATGGTGGCGGTGCCCGCGAACAGCGCCCAGACCGGACCGGACGAGCGCTGCGCGATCCCGGCCGCGATGACAAGCAGCGCTCCAGCGACCGCTCGATGCCCCATTCGCGCCCGAGCACAGCTGCAACAGGTGAGATCGCGGCGAACGCCAGCAAGGGCAGCGTCGTCAGGATTCCGGCCTCCGCCGCGCTGATCCCGCTGGTCTCACTGATCGTGCCGAGCATCGGCGCGACGCCGGTAATGGGCGCGCGGAGCGTCGAGGCGATCAGCAGGATCCCCGTCAACAACAGGCCCTGCCCGCCCAGCGTGCGCCATCGGCGCTATCATCGTCATCGCATGCTCCTGCCCATCTGCATGCGCCAAGCTATCGACTTGGCTGTCGGAAGAATTTACATATCTATTCTATCGATCACTAAATTCGGTCACTCGACGGGTTTCCAGCTCCGTTATGGGCTTTCAACTTCGCTATCCCTGGCCGGACCTTGATCCGGATGACGTCGCGGCGGCGGCCATCGCCGTGCGCCTCGACGTCACCGAAAACAAGGTCGAGGCGGCCGAGCATGCGCACCGGAAGGGACAGCTCGTCTTCGCGCTCGGCGGCGGCGTGATGTGCCGCGTTCCGAACGGGTTGTGGATGGTGCCGCCGCATTGCGGCGTCTGGCTTCCCGTCGGCACGCGCCACACCAATATCGCAACCGCCAATGCACGAATCTTCTTCGTCTTCATCGAGCCCGGTGCGGCCGACCTGCCCGACCGCTGCTGCACATTGTCGATCTCACCCTTGCTGCGAGAGCTGATCGTCGCGCTTTCCGACCGTATGCAGCAGGACCACGGCACTGAAACCCTCGTTGCGCAATTGCTGCTGAGCGAATTGCCGCGCATGCCGCTGCAGCAGCTGCATCTGCCGATCTCGCCCGAGCCACGCTTGCGACGGATCGCGGCAGCGCTCGCCGACGATCCGGCCGATCGCCGCACGATGGCCGAATGGGCCGAACGCGTGGCGCTGAGCGAGAGCAGTCTCGCGCGTCTCATCCTGAGGGAAACCGGCCTGACATTCGGACGCTGGCGTCAGCAACTGCATTTGATCGTCGCGTTGCGCGAACTCTCCGCCGGCGCGAGCGTTCAGCAGGTCTCGTCCGAACTCGGTTATGAATCCGTCACAGCCTTCATCACCATGTTCAAGAAGGCGCTCGGCAAGCCACCGGCGAAATATCTCAGCGATATCATGCAAGGGAGCGGCTCGGCGTTCGCGGCTGGCGGGCGAATTTAGGAACACCGGTCGGCAACGGACGTTTTCGACATATCGGGCGAACGACAAGCGAGCCGCCTGCGCCAAGCCAATGCAGCGAGGATGCCAGATGCCCTACGCGCTGTTCGATCGCGACAGACAGATCGACAAGGCTTTTCCGACGGAGAAGCAAGCGTGGGAACATGCACTGATCTGCGGACTGATCTTCGACGTTCCGGTGGCGGATGAAGCGCCGGGCCAGGTGCTGCCGGCCGGCTATCACATGAAGCGAATTCCCGGCGACAGCGAAGTCTTCGAACCGGCGCCCGAATGGAAGTTACCGAACGAAATTTCGTGATCGGCCCGCGGCAGGGTTGCCGGTTGCGATCGTGACGTTGCGCGATAAGTAACGCCGAACCAGACCAACAATTCAGGATGAGCGCATGGCCGAAACCGGCAAGATTTTTCACGTTCGCTGCGTCGACAACACGTTGCAGCGGGACACGCTCTCGCTCGGACGCGTCTACGAGGTGACAAAGGATATCGAACGTGACGGCTATTACGAGCTCAGCGGATTGGGCCGCTTCAGCCGGTCCAGATTCGAGGTCGTCGAGCCGAACGACGACACGGCCGAAGTCCGGCAGACGTGTCGATCAAAATAGACAGGAGAGCGCGATGCCCAGAGGCGACAAGTCGAGCTATACCGACAAGCAGAAGCGGCAGGCCGAGCACATCGAGGAAGGCTACGAGACGCGTGGCGTTCCGGATCGCGAGGCCGAGCGGCGCGCATGGGCGACCGTCAACAAGGAGACCCACGGCGGCAAGAAGAGCGGCTCCGGCCGAGGCACGCGCGAGGATCATTCCCCGTCGCGCAAGGGCGGCAAGCTCGGCGGCAAGGCGGCCGCGAGCCGCCCCGCGGCGGAGCGGTCGCGCTCGGCGAAAAAGGCGGCACGTACCCGCAAGCGCCGGGCCGCCTGACCGGCCGCGGGCGCCCCCACAGACAGCAAGACAATACCGCACGCCCGAGCATGATCCGGGAAAGCGCGCAGCGATTTTTCGAAAAAATCATGCTTAAACAACGAGCTAGAACGCGATGACGACGGCACCCGATCTCATCGCGCGTTAGGCGACGGCTCGCAAATGCGTGATCGGGCGCCACCACCGGTTGCCTTCATTTCGGCACCTATCGGGAACAGGCTGTCGGCCCAGGAAGCAAAAGCGAAGCAAAGGCGGCCACCGCAGGGGGTGCCTGCAATTGACGTATCGGTCCCATAGCAGCTGGCAGGACGTGGATTTGCGCAATCTCGTCCGGGTCATATCGGCCTGCACCCTCGGGCTTTGGGCATTTGCGGCCGGCCTCCTGATCGGGACTTTCCTGCTTTGATGGATCGGCGCGGCACGCGCGGCCTGCCTACCCGCCGCTCAGGTGATGCGCGGCGACGAACAGGACGAGCGCACTAAGCACCAATGCCGATGTAGCGCCGGCAACGCTACGCGCGAGTTCAGCCTTCGAAAGATTGGATCTGGTTGCCATTGCAGCCTCCCGTTCGCGCGAGCTAAGCCACAGCCGCTCCGGCGGTCAGGCTCGCTCATGGAGACATTCGCATCACCAGGATGAACGCATCATGAGCAAAACGAACCGCCGGCGCCTCCGTTCCAAAATCTGACCCAGTGGATCGCTTTCGGAACCGGGGCGTTGACCGCATGCGGCAAGCCGGCCGAGCCGCGCCGGAATTGGAAATCGGAGATGCCATGGTGATCCGCTGGGGGCGGCTTCAACCGGCGATTTGGGCGACCGTCATCCTGCTCGTGAGCATCACGGCAGCCGACGCTGCCGGCGACAAGGCGAGCAAGCCATCCGAGTTCATCCTGCTCGTCCAGATCGCGCTCCTGATCGCGGTCGGGCGCGGTCTCGGCGAATTGATGCAGCGGATCGGCCAGCCCTCCGTGATCGGCGAACTGCTCGGCGGCCTGTTGCTCGGACCATCGCTGTTCGGCTGGTTGTGGCCGTCGGCGCACGGCGTGATCTTTCCGCCGTCCGGCGAGCAGAAGGCGCTGATCGACGGCATTGCGCAGTTCGGCATCCTGCTCCTGTTGCTGCTGACGGGCATGGACACCGACCTCAAGCTGGTGCGCAAGGTCGGCCGCGCCGCGACCACGATCTCGGTCGCGGGCATCGCGGTGCCGTTCGTGTGCGGCTTCGCGCTCGGCGAATTCCTTCCCGACGGCCTGCTGCCGTATCCCGAAGCGCGGCTGATCGCATCGCTGTTTCTCGGCACGGCGCTGTCGATCTCCTCGGTGAAGATCGTCGCCGTCGTGGTGCGCGAAATGAACTTCATGCGCCGCAATGTCGGCCAGATCATCGTCGCCAGCGCGATCATCGACGACACCCTCGGCTGGATCATCATCGCTGTCATCTTCAGCCTTGCCTCGCGCGGCAGCCTCGACATCCTCTCGGTCGCGCAGGCGTTGTTCGGCACCCTCACCTTCCTCGCGGTCAGCTTCACGATCGGCCGGCGGCTGGTGTTCCGGCTGATCCGCTGGGCCAACGACAATCTGGTCTCTTCTGCGGCGGTGATCACCGTGATCCTGCTGTTGATGAGCGGGATGGCGATGATCACGCATCTGATCGGCGTGCACACCGTGCTCGGCGCCTTCATCGCCGGCGTGCTGGTCGGGGAATCCCCGATCCTGACCCGGCAGATCGACGAGCGGCTGCGCGGGCTGATCTCGAGCCTGTTCATGCCGGTATTCTTCGGGCTCGCCGGCCTCAGCGCCGACCTCACGGTGCTGAAGGATCCGTCGGTGCTGGGGCTGACCGCAGCGCTAGTGCTGATTGCGAGCATCGGCAAGTTCGGCGGCGCCTTTGTCGGCGGTGCGCTCGGCGGGCTGACCCGGCAGGAGTCCTATGCGCTGGCGAGCGGCATGAATGCGCGCGGCTCGACCGAGGTGATCATCGCCACCATCGGCCTGTCGATGGGGGTGCTGAGCCAGACCATGTTCTCGATGATCGTGACCATGGCGATCCTGACCACGATGGCGATGCCGCCGATGCTGCGCAGCGCGCTGGCGCGGCTGCCGCTCGGCCGGGACGAGAAGGAGCGGCTGGAGCGCGAGGAATATGAGCAGCGCGGCTTCGTCGCCAATCTCGAGCGGCTGCTGCTCGCGGTCGACGAGAGCAGCAATGCGACATTCGCCGCGCATCTCGCCGGCCAGCTCGCCGGCGGGCGCGGTCTGCCGATCACGGTGCTGCATGTCGGCGCCAACGCCAAGCTGCAGGAGAAGAACCGTGCCGATGAGGAGAGCCCCGAGGCGGCGGTCATCAACGCGGCCAAGGCGAGCGCCGAAGCAGATGCCGACGGCGGCGGCAATGTCGACGTCATCAGCCGCGCCCGCGAGGAGACGGCGGCGGAGGCGATCGCCGAGGAAGCCAAAAAAGGTTTCGACCTGCTGGTGGTCGGCATGGACGCGGTCGCCGGCCCCGATGGCGGCTTCGACCGGCGGCTCGACGACCTGACCTCCGGCTTCGACGGCCCGCTGGCGATCGCGGCCGCCAAGGGCGTGCACGAGAAGGAGCCGACGGCGAATGCGCGGAAGATCCTGGTGCCGGTCTCGGGCAGCAACGTCTCGCGGCGCGGAGCCGAGGTCGCGATCGCGCTGGCGCGCCTCTCGAGCGAGCCGCTGCAGGTGGTCTACGTCTCGACCACGCGCGACAAGGGCGCCCGCCGCACTAGCCCCAGCATGTCGCTCGCGCATGAGGAGGCGATCCTGAAGGACATCGCGGCGACCGCGGCGCGCTATGACATCAACGTGACGACGCGGCTGCGCGCTAATACCGCACCTGAGATCGCGATCCTGCAGGAGATCGCGTCAAGCCGGGCCGACCTTGTCGTGATCGGCGTCGACCGCATCCAGGGCGACAGGCTGAATTTCGGCAGCATCGCCGCGGCCGTGCTCGGCAAGTCGAAGGCGTCCGTGCTGCTGGTGTCGGATGGCGACGTCAGGCCCAAGACCTGAAACCCGAAGACTTGAAGCCCGAAGACCTAGAACAAAGACCTGAGGAAGGAGGTTCGGAGCGTGAGCGCGTCCGCGCCTACCACTCTTCCGGACAGGGATCGACGATCTTCCAGAGATCGATCCCGTTCTTGATCTTCTTCATCTCGGTGGTGAGCCCGCCATTGCGGCGGATCCAGTCCTTCACCGTATCGGGGTAGTAGGACATCAGGTCGGAGGTGCCCTCGAGGCTGGTGACCTTGATGCCGAAGGTGAAGGCCTTGTCGTAATAGGCCTGGTGGAAGCCGATGCTGGCCCGCGGCGTGACGCAAATCTTGTTCAGCGGCACGATGCCGAACACCAGCGTGCAGGCCGAGTTGCAGATGCCGTCGATCACGACGCGCTCGCGGCGCTCGCGGATCTGCTTGTACTTGGCCTTGTACTCCTCGACATAGCCGCCATGGTCGCGCGTGATGTGCAGCACCGCCCGCGCGGGCGTCGCGGCCAGAACCGAGAGCAGCAAGGCGACAAGGGGCGTGATGCGCATGGATCGTTCGAAACCGCGGGAAAGGCCGGGCCCGGGCGGACCTGACCGCAAGACTCTGGCCGGACTGTGTTGGCAATCCGTTAAGCATCCGCAAAAAGGCAAAATTTGGCGCGCTGTGGCTGATTTCCCGCAGCTTTTGGCCCCGATTCCGGGTTAAATGGACCCCGGGGCGGCCCACAATGCCGATTCCCGTAAATGACCGGAGGCCGCCCATGACCAAGACCAAGCTTTTCGCCGCCCTCGCTCTGGCCGTGATGGCCCTGACCCCGGCGGCTGCGGCCGACCTCACGGCCCATCCGCGCCACCACCGGCATCACCACCACGCCCATTGGGGCCTGCCCTACCACATCAGCTATCTGCACAATTACGGCCCCGGCCCGACTGCCGGCAGCTTCGCCTATTACGACGGCTCCCCGCGCAACAAGTGCTACCAGAGCGCGGCCGCCTATATCGGCCAGGACCACCGCCGGCATCCCTGCTTCTGACGGCTATAAGGGAGACGGCGGGACGTGCCGGCACCGCTGGGTGCCGCGCTCCGTGCCTGCCTGCTGGCCCTCCCCGCCCAAGTCTGATAATCGACCCGCAACGCGCTCGTAGCTCAGCTGGATAGAGCATCGGATTTCGATTCCGAGGGTCGGGAGTTCGAATCTCTCCGAGCGCGCCAGCGATTTTACCGATAGATCAATAATTTAAGCCGCGCTCATTTCGTTCTGAGTGAGCGTTTTCGCGTTGCGAGCCAGCTCAACTCGCTGCAAGTAAAATCAACGCGCTACCAGCCGCTACAAATCACTCCGCGCAACACGGGCGTAACACGGCGGTTTAGCGTCTGTTCTGAAGCGATGCTGCAAGATGAGAACGACCCCGACGCCGCGCGCCGAGGCCGCCCTTGTGGCTCCCAGCCGGGTTGGGGGTATGAGAGCCGGGAGCCGGAAGACACTACTTCCAAAACCACCGCTCGTTCCTGCCGCCAATAGCACCAATAGGGATTACCTCCCGGCCAGGCTCGCCGAAAAACGATATCAGAATTGGAGTGATGGTATCGGCCGCCCTGCCGGTTAGCAAATCGGCAACTAGATCGGCGCAGGCTTCTCAGAGGGACGGGACCGTTGGGGACGCAGCACGGTCACGTTTCGGAGGAGCTGACGTGTAGGCCCTGGCGTCGGCTCCTCTCTTAGAAGCTTGTGTGAGTTCGGCAACAGCCGTCTCTCCGCGGATCTGCTAAGGAAATGACACTGGGAATTTCAGGGCCCTAGCGCTGGGAATGACAGGGCGCCGCCGGGACAAACCATTTCGGGCCCGGCGGCGTAGCTTTTAGGTCGGCGTCACAGTATCGATGCCGAGCGATCCGAGCACCGCGCGAGCTCGATCCGGCAGCCGATTGTTGCAGCGATCCTGCCACGAAACCATTTTCATCAGCGGACGAAACCGGGCGGAAACATTTGACCGGTACCACTTCTCCCAAACAATAATGGGGAAGTGTCATGATGGAAGCGACCATTGTCGCGCTGCTGCTCCTCAGCGCCGCTGTGTTTTTTGCCCACGCCTACGACGCCCTGCATACGCATTGACGGGATCGGCATCATTTAAGTGTGCGTACCGTCCACCAGGGTCTGTGGACTTGCGCGAGCCATCGACCGCGCCCTAACCCCGCCCGTCCTTCTCCCCGAACCACCGCCGGCACGCCCGGCTGAAGCTCGTCGCATCGGTGTAGCCGAGCGCGGCCGCCATTTCGTCGCGCGATTGGGTGCCGGCCGCGAGCATGATCCTAGCGCGCTCGCGCAGCACGCCGTCGAGCAGCGGGCGGAAGGCGCTGCCGGTCTCGGCGAGCCGCCGCACCAGGGTTCGCCGCGAGGTGCCGACGAGGCGCGCGGCCTCCTCCTCACCGAGACGCTGCGGGAGGCGCGCCGCGATCAGGCGCTCGACGATCCCCGCCAGCGCCGCGGTGTCGGGCTGCGGGTTCTCGATCGCCTCGAGCGCTTCGATGGCCTTGGCGTGCAATTGCGGATCGGCAAACGGCGACGGCCGCGCGCCAAGAGCTTTCGGCACCTCGAAGACGAACGCGGCGGCGTTGAACTTCACCGCGCAGGAATAATGCTCGAGCAGCCGCGCCGCGCCCGCAGGCGGAGGCCAGGGAAATTGCAGCGTCGCCTCACCGATCGCATCCTCGAGCAGCTGGACGTAGACGGCGTGCACGTTGAGGCTGACCGCCAGCGCCACGGCGTGCCACAGCGCTTCATCCATCGCGACCGCGGGAGAGATTTCAATCTGGATCGCGCGCGCGGTCTTGCGCAGCCGGTTGCGGACGAAGGGCGCGCGGGTCGACCCGAAGCGCGCGCCGGTCGCCAACGCATCCGCGATGGTCGGCGCCGTCCTGGTCGCGACGTCGAGCGCGCCTTGCAGCGATGTCGACCACACCGCCGCTGCCGACAACGGCCACAGTTCGCCATGCCGGCGGGTGATGTTGGCCGCCAGCACCACCAGCGAGGATACCGGCATGTGAGCGCCGGGCTGGTCGAGCGCCTCGAGCCGAATTCCGGTGCCCTTGAGCAGCTCGTCGCGATCGCTTCGCGTCTGGCCAAATGCCCGCACCAGGGCCCGTGCATAGGCCGCGGAGACCGGCGTGCGAAGGGCATCGGATTCCGATCCGTGCATGGCGTCGGCGACCTCCCCCTCGCGAACGTCCGGTCGAACAGGCTTGGCGCAAAATGCCACAAAATTGGCCTGTTGTGAACTGGCGGCGCAGGCCCGCCTCGCGGCATGCTCGGCCCAACAATGGCGAACGCCGCCTCGCAAGAGATGTTGGAGGGAATGCGATGATCTTCACGGGCACCAATGCTGCTGGCGAAGCGATCACCTACCGGGACGGCAAGCGCTATCTCTGGATGCTCTCGTTCATTCCGCCGCTGATCCCGCTGTTGTCCTACTGGCTCTTCCTGCGGACGCACAATCCGCTGGTGACGCTGATCCCGTTCGTCTTCATCTTCATCCTGATCCCGCTGCTCGACGTCGTGTTCGGCGAAGACACCCACAATCCGCCGGCGGAAGTGGTCGCCGCGATGGAGGCCGATCCCTATTACCTGCGGCTCGCACGCGTCACCGTGGTGTTTCCCTGGATCAACTACGTCGCGCTGATCGCCTTCTTCGGCACCCAGGATCTGCCGTGGTGGTCCTATGTCGCCTTGCTGCTCGGCGTCGGCACCATCAATGGCGGCGCGCTCCTGATCGGGCATGAGCTCGGCCACAAGCCGGACAGGCTCAACATCCTGTTCGGCATGCTCGCCAACTGCGCGGTGGGCTACGCGCATTTCCGCGTCGAGCACAATCGCGGCCATCACACTTGGGTTGCAACCCCCGAGGACCCCGCCAGCGCGCGCTTCGGTGAATCGATCTATGCGTTCGCAACACGCGAACTGCCGGGTGCGTTCAAGCGCGGCTGGCGCAACGAGGCCGAACGGCTGACCCGCCGCAGCGAGCCGGTCTGGTCGGTCAACAACGAGATCCTGCAGGGCTTTGCGCTGACGCTCGTCGTCGCGGCCGTCCTGATCGCGCTGTTCGGCTGGAAGGTCGCGCCGTTCATCGTCGCGCACCATTTCCTCGGCTGGTACGCGCTGACCCAGGCCAACTATGTCGAGCATTACGGGCTGCTGCGCGAGAAGCTGCCGAACGGCCGCTACCAGGCGGTCGAGCCGCGCCACTCATGGAATACCAACCACATCGTCTCGAACCTGATGACGTTCCACCTGCAACGTCACTCCGACCACCACGCCAACCCGATGCGCCCCTACCAGTCGCTGCGCGATTTCGACGACATCCCGCGGTTGCCGAACGGCTACACCGGCATGTTCGGGCTGGCGGCGATCCCGCCGCTCTGGTTCCGCGTGATGGACCCGAAGACCCTGGCCTGGGCCGGCGGCGACAAGAGCAAGCTGAACCTCCGCGATCGGCCCGCGAGCTCTTGATCGCGGCGATCGCCCGGCTCCCGGTCCTACATCTGGGCCGAGCGCCGCTTCATGGCGCCGATGCCGAGGAATGAGCCATTCACCGACGGATACTGGCTGGTGAATTCGAACGTATCGAAGCTTGGCGCTTCCAACTGCTTCAACGCCTTCCAGAGCAGCGTGGTATCCGGACAGGCTTGGGAATGGATGTCATGATGCACGATGATGCGGGCGTGGGAACGCACCAGCAGATGATCCTGTAGCGCACCGCGCAGGCTGTGATCGCCGTCGATAAAGACGAGGTCGGGCTTCAGCCGGTCGACATGCGCACCGACCAGCGGCGAGGTCGAAAAATCCTGCATGTAGATCGGTTCGATAGCGGCCTGCTGCTGCAGCAGATCGAAATAGGTCGAGATAAAGGGGGTCGGCGCGATCGGATCGAGTGCAATCACGGTCTTGAGGTCGGCGCCGCTGTTCCTGAGCCACTCCGTCACCAGGATGAACATGCCGCCCCAGCGGCAGCCGATCTCCATGTATGAGGAGATGCCGGACGCATTGCGCGCAAGCCAGGCGAGATATGGCGCAAGCTGGTTCGGATATTGCCAGAGGTGGAGGCCCTTGCCGAAGTTCGGCGCCAGCTCCGGCGGCTGCTCATGAAGCAGTTCGTCATTGAGCCCCATTGCAGGGATAAATTCGCGTTCGAGGAAGTCCACATCCAACCGCTGGGCCGAGGTCAATGACCCGATGGTATCGATCGCCTCGCGGACGAAAGGCGCAAGATCGGCGAAACGCTGGTATCGGTCGGCTTGGGTGTGCTGGGCGTTGAGCATCGGGCAATCAGATCGGAGGGCGGACGGGAGACCGCTGGTCGTCGCGCCTCCAATCATTGAACGGACCAGGCAGCCGTCTCGGGCGCAAAATCTTGCGTTCGGTGTCGAATAGCCGCCCGTTCGCACAGCGCCGGGCGAGCCGCTCGGCACAGTGCTTCGAACCCGCAGCCTGCTCCGCTCTCACCCGCTCGGAATCTTCCGCCGCACCGCCTCCACGCCGGCATCGGTCACGTTGTATCGGCGGCCCATCTCCGGGACGATCCAGCCCTTCTCGATCATTCCGGCAATGGTGCTCGGGCCAACGCCCGCGGGAAACGGACGGCGGTTGCGGATCGCGTCGATCGCGACCCGCTCGAGATGGGTGGCAACATGCGAGGGGCGCGCGCGAAACGCCTTTGCCATGATCAGGACCGACAGGACCTCGGCGCGCCGGCGCACGGCCGAAGCGCTGCGGGTCAGTTCGTTGCTGATCTCGAGAGCGTTCTTGCCGGCCCTGGCAAGTTCTCTGAGCTTCTCGTCCTCGTCAGGGCTCCAGCGCCGCACGATCCCCATCTGCCCCTCACCGCCTGGATACCCATCTCAAACCGATGCATACGCAGGCGGCGCCGATTTGCCATGTGACTTTCGGCACCTCTTGATGCGACGTCGGGGCTGTCGCCATCAGGACGGCCGATCGCGGTGTCGCACGATGCAGCACAAAGAGCATGATCCGATTGAATCGGATCATGCTCTCAATCCCCTTGCTTGGTGGCGCTTTGCTTGCGCGCGAAAACGCTTCAGTGCTTGCTGGGTTCAAGCGCGATGAGCACGCCGGTCGGCTCGGGCTCGTGCGGCCGAAGCGAGGTCAGTTCCGGATCGCTCCACTCGGCGAGACTGACGACTTCGCCGGTCTGCCCCGGCATGTCGGAGGTCTGGGCCGGTTCGAGCACCTTGAGCCCGCTGGTGTCGACGAAGAATGTGTGCTCACCGAACACACTGTTCAGTTGCGCCACGGCCGGGTGATCGTCCGGAAGCACCTGGGCATTCAGTTGCGTCATGGTCTGCTTGACTTGCGTGGAATTGAGTTTCATCCGCTGCTCCTTCTCGTTGGTTCCGGCCGCGATGGCTTCCTTGACAGGTTTCCTTGACAAGTTTTCCTTGGCTGGTTCCTCCCCGCCCGCACCCCGCATCGGGGGCTTCAAGGTCTCGAACCAATCAGGCAACGAAACGTTCCGCACGCGCGACGCATTGACCGCCTGCGCACTGGTTCCCCGCGGATCAGATGTGAAGTGCGACTCTGATGTCACGCCCATCGCTACGAGACGGGAGGCTTCTTCCTTGCGAGTCCTTCCAGGTGCACGCGGCGTGCGGCGGATTTGCGCACGCGCTCCCTGGTGCGGCAGGCCCGGCAGCGCACCGCCGCGGTAAATACATCGCCCTTGGCGGTCTCGTACCACCATTTCTGCTGCAACGGCGTCCAGACCTCGGCAACGCCGCAGTCCTTGCAGATGAAGGGCTCCGGTCGATAGGTTCCGCGCAGCACGAAATCGGGAGTCGAATAGCTGTTCGATGGCGCGAGCCGCGTCGTATCCACGGCAACCTCGTAGCGCGCCAGCGCAATCTTGTAGTCGCGGAGACGTTGCCGTTCAGCGGCGCGTTGCGCCTGGATGCGGCGCCATTCCTCGGCCTTGCGCCGCCTGGCTTCGATCGCTCCGTTCGTCTGCTTGCTGCGTTTCACGGCGGCACATCCGTCTGGGTCGAATGCCTTCGGCGCATCGACGAAGTAAATACCGGGCAGCACGACCTCGTCGATGATGACGTCATTGATGCGCTGCCGTTCTGCCGCCGGCTTGTCATAATTGCCGCAACATTGCGCGACGACAAGGTCGCGTGCGGGGAACACGTAGAGGCGCTGACGGCCGTCCGAGGCGGATGACTTCGGGATGCCCCTCAGGCCGCGCCTATGCCGGCCCCTGCGCCGCCGGCCGCATGCGGAGCGCGTCGAGCACGAGGACAAGAACCGGGCGCTGCTCGTCGTTCACTAGCTCCGTCTTGAAGATCACGACAGCGTCGCGCCGCTCCGGCCTGATGGTGATCTTCTGGATCTGGGATTGGCCGGTGAGCGTGGCGCCGGGCCGAACCGGGCTCGGCAGGCGAATCTCGAAGCTCCGCCCGACGATCCCCGCCACCTTGGTCCAGATCGCCTCCACGACGAGCCGCTGATAGATCGCAATGGTGTTGAAACCGCTTGCGATCAGTCCGCCGAACGGGCCTGCCGCAGCCGCGACGGGATCGGTATGGATCGGCACCGGATCATATTTGCCGGCGAACTCCAGGATCTCGGCCTCGCCGATCGTGTAGCTGCCAAGCCTGAACGTCTGGCCCTCGGTGAGATCGTCCGCGTACAGCATCGCGCGCCTCCATCTGTCGCGCGACGATAGACGAATGGTGCGGGCTTTCCATTACCCCGGACGTCATGAAACTTCGTGCGCGATACGCGAGCGACACCCGCCGCTCGCATATCGCCGCAGGTATCCCGCGCTATTGCAGCCGGGCCGCCCTCGCCTTTGCCGCCTTCAGCGTGTTCTCCATCAGGCAGGCGATCGTCATCGGGCCGACGCCGCGCGGCACCGGCGTGATGGCGCCGGCGACCTGCACCGCCTCGTCGAACAAGACGTCGCCGCACACCGCATAGCCGCCGTCCGGCTTCTCGACGCGCGTGGTGCCGACGTCGATGACGATGGCCTGGGGCTTGATCCAGTCGCCGCGCACGAGGCCGGCCTTGCCCACCGCGCTCACCAGGATGTCGGCCTCGCGGCAGATCCTGCTGATGCCACGGGTGTGGATATGGGTCTGCGTCACGGTCGCGTGCTCCTGCAGCAGCAACGCGGCCATCGGCTTGCCGACGATGTTGGAGCTGCCGATCACCACGGCATGGGCGCCGGTGAGGTCTGATCGGACCGACTTGATCAGCCGGAGACAGCCGAGCGGCGTGCACGGCACCAGCGCGTCATCGCCGTGAAACAGCCGGCCGGCGTTGAGGGCGTGCAGGCCGTCGACATCCTTGGCGGGATCGACCGCCGCCATCACGCGCAAGGCGTCGATATGCGCCGGCAACGGCAGCTGCACCAGGATGCCGTCGATATCGTCGCGCGCATTGAGCGCCTCTACTCTGGCAAGCAGATCGGCCTCGCTGGCATCATCCGGCAGGCGTGCGACCTCGCCGCGCAGGCCGAGCCGCTCGGCCATCCTGACCTTGCTCTGCACATAGATCTGGCTCGCCGGGTCGCAGCCGACCAGCACGACCACAAGCCCCGGCGCGCGGGGCAGCCGGTCGAGTTCGCCAGCAATCTTGTCGATGACAATTTGGGCATGTGCATGCCCATCGAGAATGTTCGCCGTCATGGCACCTCCGTTTCGAAGCGGTGCCCAGGCGCGCGGCGTTCAGTCTCTGCGCTCCCCGATGGTGGTCCATCCAAGCGCCAGTCGCGCAGATGGCATCGTCATAGCCGTCCCGCCGGGCAAAGGCAATTCACGCTCTCCCGCGGGTCGAACGGCGACGAATTGCCCTCACTTTTGCCGGTGGATCGGTGCCGGGCGGGTCACCTCTGGGGGTAGGATTCGGGCAAGACTTGCGTTAAGTCTCGGCGCTTGCCGGGCTTTTCCGATCCCCGGCGCCATCCCTTCCGGTCATCACGCCATTTCGGACATTTTCGACATGAGACATATCATCCTCGCGCTGGCGCTCTTCTGCCCGGCTGCCGCGCTTGCCCAAGGTACCACGCCGGCCCCCGCCGACGCCGACAAGCCGGCGGCGGCCTCGCAGCCGATGGTCGGCGACAAGCCGCTGGTCCAGGTCGGCAAGAAGTCGGCCGCCAAGAAGGGCGAGAAGCCTGCCGCGCCCGGCAAGCCGCAATCGGTCGCCCAGAAGCTTCAGGCCTGTCAGGACATCGACGACGCCACCAAGGAACGGCTGATCTGCTACGACGAGATCTTCAAGCCGCAGCCGAAGCCGAAGGCCGCCCCGGCCAAGGGCGTCAACGATTGCCGCTTCGTGAAGGAAGAGGACGAGCGGCTGACCTGCTACAACGGCTTCGCGGACAAGATTCCGCGCCTGCCGCGCTAAAGGTAGCGAGCGCCGCGCGGACGCCGTCCCGGATCCGGCCACCCGCCTGATCGCGGACATGAAAAAGCCGCCGCAAGTGTTTGCGGCGGCGGATCGATTGCCGGCTGCGGCAGCCCTTTCTTACCAGGTGCCGAAGCCACCAAAGAAGCCCATGCGCTGCTGCTGCGCGACGCGGTAAGGCTGATACATGCCGGGCTGCGCCAGCCGCATCGGCTGCTGGGGATGGGCGTGGTAGCGCGCGACCTTGCGCTTCTTCGGCGCCTGAGACTGGGCCTGCGCCGGTTGTTCAGCCGATTTTGCCTCAGCCGCGACCTTCTGCGCATCAGCCTTCTCTGGCGGAATGAACTGGGCGAACGTATTGCGGACGCGGGCTTGCGCCGACGCATCGCCCGTAGCCGACGGGATGGCCGCGGCGACCGCGTTGACCTGCGCCGGAACAATGGTCGGCAAATTGGTATCGTAGACCACCCGCTCGGGCAATTTCTGGGTCGACTTGATGCGCACCATGGTCTTGTCGACGCCCGGCGACGACAGTCCCTGGTTCTGGCCGGCGACCACGGCCTCCTGCGGCACGATGGCATTGACGACGAAGAGCAGCGCGAGCAGCACTCCACCAACGAACAGGAAATAACGCGCCACAGGCATTTTGGTAGCTCCCCCCGCGCAGCAGGGCGCGGTTCATCTCGGCGCGACGACATCAGTCATCGCGCGGGCGATTTCATCGTCTGCGCATGATCACCCGGGCGCTGTCCGCGCTCCCGGGTCGTTCGCTAACGGCTGGTTTATTAGTTAGTTCCTGTCCGGCCGTTACGGTTCACCCGACAAGTCAATTCGCGGTCACTTTTTCGAGATGCCGGGAATTAGAGGCGGCTCGCCGTCACGACCGAGCATTTCGCCTTGTTTGCGTTCACGTTGACGAACCCGACCAACATTTGCGAGTAGGTCTTGCGGCTCTTCATGGCGA
Source organism: Bradyrhizobium sp. BRP56 (assembly GCF_020194035.1). Lineage (NCBI taxonomy): Bacteria > Pseudomonadati > Pseudomonadota > Alphaproteobacteria > Hyphomicrobiales > Nitrobacteraceae > Bradyrhizobium > Bradyrhizobium sp. BRP56. Next base: position 26,046 of record NZ_JADYVV010000031.1, on the reverse strand, counting down.
TGGTGTCGGAGATCAGCCGCTTGCGCTCGGTCAGCGGCCGACCGTCCCGGCGGATGAAGGCGCAGGCGATCTCGATATCCTTGACGGCGAAATCATTGGCATTGCGCAGCGTCAGGGTGACCAGCGCCTTCGAACCCAGCCCGCCGCGCCGCCACGATTGCGAGGCGATCCGCAGCTTATCCAGCGGCGATCTTTCAGCGCCGGGCCCGAACGGCTTGGCCTCCTCTGCCCCCTGTGGAGCGATGGCCACACCGACGGTGGTCGGCTCGTCCGCCGGTGCGGCAAGCGCATCCCTCGCGGTCTGATTTGTGATTTGGGCTGGTTGCTCGCCGGTCGGGGCATTCTGCGCGGTGCGGATCATGGAGGACACCGGCCAGACATCCTGGTCCCCGGCGTCGCTCGGCTCGGGGAGCATGAACCATGCGGCGATCCCGGCGAGCGCAATCAGCGGCAGCAGCAGGCTGGCGTAGAAGCCCCCTTCACCGAGACGTCCGGCGGCCAACCTCCGAAACGACGCCAAGCCGATCCGCATCGTCGTGCCCTCACCCTGGCAGCCTGATCGGGCCGCCCCCCACACAGACAGGAAGCCGCACCGCGCGGCTTCCGGGACGGCCGCAGGTCGAGCGGCCACGCGAAGACAATCGCTGACGGCCGCAATGGTTTCATTCCGGGACGACAATCTTGGGCAGGCATAACGAGGGATGGTATCCCAGCGAACCGCTCGCTAGATTTGCGCCGCCCGAGAGCGAGTGCCGCGCACCGAACAGCGGCACGACAACAACAAGGAGATCGCAATGCCTGTCGTCACCTGGGACCACGTCCACCTGCGCAGTCCCGATCCCGAGGCCACCGCGACCTGGCTGCGCGACATTCTCGGCGGCGAGATCATCCGCGGCCCCGGCCGCATCGACGTCCAGCTCGGCGGCGCCAGGGTGTTCATTGCGGAGGTGACCCAGGGCGACGGCGTCAACGCCGCGCCGGTGACGCCCTATCAGGGGCTCGATCATTTCGGGCTCACGGTGAAGGACATCGACGCGGTCGCGGCCGAGATCAAGGCCAAGGGCGTCGAATTCACCAAGGAGCCGACCACGATCCGTCCCGGCGTGCGGATCTGCTTCATCCGTGGCCCACAGGGCATCTCGATCGAACTGCTCGAGCGCGACCAGAAATACGTCTGAGCCACGCGTGCGGCGCTAAGTCATGCTGCCAGGCATGAAGCAGCGGATCGTCACGCCCATGTAGCTGGGAATCGGCCAGACCATGGCGCGACCGACCCGGTTGGGCTCGGTGACCACGGCCTCGTCGGGGACATCGATCCACGCCCCGTCGAGGCGAACACGATAGTGCCCGTCCTTGGATTCCCAGTCGACATCGCTGACCGCTGTGCCGTCGGCATCCGAACAGCACGGCCCTTTGCCGCTGCGCAGGCCGTCGAACCATTCCTTCAGCGGCGAATTGGCGTAGCGGCCGTCGGGATCGCGCGCCTGCGCGATTCGCATGGCCGCGACCAACACCAGCGTTATCAGCACAAGGGATACGATCGTGTGGCTCGCGTAGCGGGCCGAAGTTCCATTGAGCCTGCGAGGGCGTGCCCAATGGCCGCCGGATTCAATCCAGTCAGACATGTGTTTGCTCCAGCACTCACCGGCCAGTGCAACCAGAGCTATGCATTTCGCGGGCCACTTTGATTCGCGCGTACGGTCCGCTGTCATTGCGCCGTCACACTGCCTGGCAGGAACCGAGGGTCACCCGAACGCGGGACACCCGGGAATCAACCTGCCGCATTGCACGAGGTTGCTCGCTTTGGCATAAAAAACCAACTGGCTTGCCATGGGCGCGGCGGCCAGCAATCGGGACGTCATGAAGAACGGACTTTACTCAATTCACGTCACCCTGCTGGACGGTCGCGTCGGCAAGGGCAGCGGCGTCATTCTCTTCCGCGACGGCCAGATACTGGGCGGCGACGCCTATCTTTACTACACCGGCAGCTACACGGTGAAGGGCGATGCCTTCAAGGGCGAAGTCCTTGTGCAACGCCACACGACGCCACGCGACACCGACAACCCGCTGTTCGGCGGGCCCGCGCCCGTCGGCATCGGCGTCTCCGGCACCTTCACCGACACCCGCGGCACCATGAGTGGGACCGCACTGGTCGGCAAGGCGAGCCTGATCTTCGGCGCCACGCTGCACAAGCTCGCGGATATCAATTAGCGGTTTGAAACTCGCTGCTAGATCCGTCACCCCCGCGCAAGGGCTTCGCCTTTGCGCGGGGATGACGGATCGAGAGCGAACACGTGGCTGGCCACTACGCTTCGTGCCTACTCCGCGGCCTGCTCCAGCGGCGCGACGCGCGGGAGGATCATCTGGATGCGTGTGCCGTTGCCCGGTGCGGAATCCAGCGAGAGCCGGCCGCCGAGCCGCGTGGTGACGATGCTGTAGACGATGTGCAGGCCGAGCCCGGTGCCGCCCTGATCGCGCCGCGTCGTGAAGAACGGATCGAAGGCGCGGCGGCGCACGTCGAGGCTCATGCCGCAGCCATTGTCGGCGAAGATCACCTCGACATTGTCGCCGCCGGCGGCGTGGACCTGGATCTCGACCTCGCCGGCCTTGCCGTCCGGGAACGCATGCGCGACCGCGTTGAGGAACAGATTGGTCAGCACCTGGCCATACGGTCCCGGATAGGAATTCATGATCAGGTTCGGCTCGCAATCGACATTGAGCGTCAGATTGTGCTTGCGCAGGCCGGGCCTCAGACTCATCACCACCTGCTCGGTGAGATCGCCGAGGTCGAAGGTGCGCTGGTCCGAATAGTTGCGGTCAGCGGCGACCTGCTTGAACGACTGGATCAGCTCCGCGGCGCGGTTGAGATTGGCGACGAGTTGCGAGGAGGCATCGCGCGCCGTGTTCAGGAAATCGTTGAGGCTGGAGCGGCGCAGGTCGCCGCGCTCGACCTGGGTGGCGAAATTCGCGGTCTTGCGCTCCAGCGCGGACGCCACCGTCAGGCTGATGCCGACGGGATTGTTGACCTCATGGGCGACGCCGGCCACCAGGCGGCCGAGCGCGGCGAGCTTTTCGGCCTCGATCAGCGAATTCTGGGTTTCCCGCAGATTACGCAACGCGGCCTCCGCGGAATCCCTCGCCTTGCGCATCTCCTGCTCGGAGCGCTTGCGCTCGCCGATGTCGAGCGCGACCGTGACGATGTTCTCAATCTCGCCTTGCGCGTCGAGGATCGGCAGCTTGTTGACCAGCCATTGCCGCATGTTGCCGGCGACGTCCTTGTACTCCTCTTCATAGAAGCCGAGCTCGCGCCGCGCCGACAGAACGCGCTTGTCGTTCTCATCGGTCTTCGCCGCGCCATAGCGCGACATCAGCTCGCCGGTGGTCTGGCCGATCGCGTCCTGCGGCTCGATGCCGAAGATTCCCGCCATGTAGCGGTTCATCAGCACGTAGCGCAGGTCGCGGTCCTTGACGTTGATGACGGCGGGCACGGTATCGATGACCATCTGCAACAGCCGACGGCCTTCGGCGATCGCGTCTTCGGCGCGCTTCTGGTCGGTGATGTCGCGCACCGTGCCCTCGTAGCGGATCACTTCGCCCTCGTCGTTGCGGACGACGGTCGCCGAATCGGACAGCCACAGCACGGTGCCGTCGCTCGCGCGCACCTGGTACTCGTAGTCGCGCACCGTGCCGTCGCGCTGCATTAGCTGCTGGTACTGCTCGCGCGCCGCCGGATCCACGTAGACGGTGGTGGCGATGTCGTCGATGCCCTTGATCAGGTCCTGCGGCGCGGCATAGCCCATCATCCGCGCCAGCGCCGGATTGGCGTTGAGCAGCGCGCCGCCCGGCGTCGTGACGTAGATGCCCTCGACCGACGCCTCGAACAGCTTGTGGTAGCTCTCCTCGGCGAGCCGCTGCTCGGCGAGCGCGCGCAGCGCCGCTTCGCGCGCGCTGTCGGCGTCGACCAGGGTCTGGCGGAACACTTCGGCGGCGCGCGCGATATCGCCGATCTCGTTGTCGAGGTCGGCGCCGGGAATGAACGCGCTCTTCTCGCCGCCGGCGACCTTGCGGATCGAGCCCGCGATCCTGGCCAGCGGGCGGACGGTGCGGCGAACCACCAACACCGACGCGAACAGGCCGATCAGCACACCCGCCGTGCCGAGCACGATGCTCTGCCATTTTGCTTCGGCCAGCGTCCGGGCAAAATCGCGCGACAGCACGTGGCCGCGGCGAGAGCTGAGCTCGCGCAGCAGCTCGGTGACCTTCTGGATCAGCCGGCCTTCGGCGCCGAGCACTTCCTTGTCAATGTCGGCGATCTGGCCCTCGCGCACCGAGACCGCGATGATCGCCTCGGCATAATTGTCGACAGCGCCGCGCAGCGCGGGATCGGAGATGGTCATCGCCCGCATGCTCTGCGCGGCCTGCTCGGCAGCGGACGTGTTGTGCGCCAGCAATGCGGTGGCAATCCGGCTCTGGGATTGCGACAGCGCATTGGCCAGCGCCGCATCGTTGCTCGCGGCGACCGCCTTGTCGAAGGCGTCGCGCAGCGGCGGTAGCCCGGCGACCAGCTCGGCGCGGCGACTGAGCAGCGCCGAGATGCGCTCGATGCCGTTGCGATAGGTCGCCAGACGCTGGGTGACGCCGTCGATCATGTCCTGCTGCTCGGGCGCCAGCTTGATGCGGGTCTTTTTCAGGATCTCGCTCAGCGACTGGGCCGCCTCCGCGACCTGGACCGACTGGCTGCCCGGCTCGGTGACGAAGTCGCGCGCCGCCAGTCGCAGCTCGTTCATGCGGCGGTCGATATCCTCGGCGATGTCGCCGACGCTCTGCAGCCGCTGCAGCTCGGCGAAGGTCGTATCGATGTGGCGGATCGCGATCACGCTGGCGGTGGATGTGATGATGATCACAGCCAGGACCAGCAGGAAGCTGCCGAACGTGAGCTGGCCAATGGAGAGGGAGAACGCACGCGGCGCTTGCGAATTCGGCGGCAATTCAGCGGTCATGTCATCAAGGCCGGGGTCCAATGCCCCCTAATATACGGGAAATTACGGGTTTTGGGGAAACATGCTGCAGGACCGGCCGCCCGGTGTGATCAGTGTCACCCCGGGGCGGCCGATGGCCTAATCCGGCACAGGGCGGCCGGGCTCAGTCCAGCGGGATGCCGGCTTCCTTGACCACCCTGGCCCACAGCGCAACGTCCGCCTTGATGATATCGGCGAACTGCCTCAGCGGCGCGCTCCGGGCGTCGCAACCCGCAACATCCAGCTTCTTGCGCACCTCGGTGGAAGCCAGCGCGGTTTCGAGCGCCGCGCTGATGCGTTCGACCACCGGCAGCGGCGTGCCTGCCGGCACCACGAAGCCGAACCACGGCGTCACCTGCGCCTCGGCAAAGCCCTGCTCGGCCATGGTCGGCACGTCGGGGAAATACTTCGAGCGGCCGTCGCTGATCGCCCCGATGATCCGGATGCTGCCGGACTGCACCTGGGCCAGCGCCTGGTTGGCCGACAGGAAGCTCGAGGTGATCAGGCCGCTCGCGATATCGGGCACCATCTGCGGATAGCCGCGATAGCCGATCGCGGTGACGTCGATGCCGGCGAGCCGCTTGAACAGCTCGAAGCCGAGATGGCCGGTCGAGCCCTTGCCGGGATGGCTGTAGTTCAGCGTGCCCGGCTTGGCCTTGGCCAGCGCGACATAGTCGGCGACGGTCTTCACCGGCAGCGAGGTCGGCACGATGAAGAAGTTCGGGGCGAGACAAATCTGCCCGACCGGCACGAAGTCCCTGACCGGATCCCAGCGCAGCTGCGTGTTCAGTGCCGGGCTTGCGGTGAAGAAGGTCGTCACCAATAGCCATGTGTAGCCGTCGGGAGCGGCGCGTGCGACCTCCTCGGCTGCGATCGAGCCGTTGGCGCCGGATTTGGCCTCGACGACGATCGTCCCCTTCCACTGCTCCTGCATGTCCTGCGCCATGATGCGCGCGAACACGTCGGCGACGCTGCCCGGTGCGTAGGGAATGACGATGCGGATCGGCCGGTTCGGGAAGTCCTGCGCGCGCACCGTGCCGGCCATCGCCAGCAACGCCATGCACGCACCGGCAATCAGGCTGACCCGCCGCAACATCGTCCCGTTTCCCGCCCTGTGATCTCGTTGCGGGCAGCATGCAGGGATTGCCTGACGGCAGCAAGGCGCCGGTTTCAGCCGGCGAAACTTCAGGCGGCGGCGGCCCTTCGCGCCGGAATCGTCATCGCGGCGATGACTCAGGCTGTAGCGATCCTTCGTGCAGGAATCGTCATCGCGGCGACGCCGATCACGACGCAGGCGAGCCCGATCCACGCCGTCGGGCTCAGCCGTTCGCCCAGCAACATGACGCTGAACGCCACCCCGATCGGCACCCGCAAGTAAGCTTGTGCGGTGGTGCCGACCGAGCCGAGGGTCTGGATCAGGCGGAAGTAGATCACGAAGGCGATCGCGGTCGAGAACACCGCAAGCGCGAGCAATGCGGCAAGCGACGTCGTCGACGGCGACAGCGTCCACGGCCGCTCGACGGCAAGGCTGAGCGGAACAAGGATCGCGGCGCCCGCGAGCAGCGAACCCGCCGCCGGCGCCATCGGATCGAGCCCCTTGAAGCCGCGGCTGAAGATCGCGGCACAGGCATAGCAGATGGTGGCGGCGACGATCGCGACCTCGGCCACGATCCCCTGCCCGAGATCGCGGAACGCATCGACGCCGACGATCAGGCAGATGCCGGCCATGCCTGATATCACCCCGAACAGCTTGCGCGGGCTCGCCCCCTCATGCCGGGTGATCGCGGCGGTGAACAGGAAGGTGAAGATCGGCGAGGCCGAATTGAGGATGGTGGCGAGCCCGGCATCGACGAAGCGTTCACCCCAGGCGATCAGCGTCCACGGGATCACGCTGTTGAGGCAGGCCTGGAAGATGAAGCGGCGCCAGCTGGCGCGATCGGTCGGCATCGTCACACCGCGCATTCGCATGATGACGAGCAGCAAGTGCCCCGCGATCGCGGTGCGCGCCGCGATCAGCGTGATCGGCGGGATGGTCGCGACGCCAAGCTTGATGAAGGTATAGGAGCCGCCCCACAGGGTGGCGAGCGCGAGCAGCAAGGCGAGCTCGAAGGCCATGCTCGGCTGTCGTGGGGCGGTGGTCATTGGCGGGATTCCGTCTCGATGGTTGAGACGGAAGCTACATCGCTGCGAGGTGATGATATTTCGATATAAGCCGAAATGTGGAGAAGCGACTCTCCTTCCCCCGTCGTCCCGGCGAAGGCCGGGACCCATTACCACAGGGTTGTGTTGTTGGAAAAAGCTGCAGCCTCGGCGTCGCGCAGCAATGCAGTTCGGTGGTTATGGGTCCCGGCCTTCGCCGGGACGACATAGCGCCGCCTGTGAGTCACGCAAACGCCATCGCCCGGGACGACGGACCTACCCCAGCGCGCCGACCTCGAACACCTCACCGTCGTAGCCGGCTTCCTTGGGGATGCGGAGCTGGCGGCCGGTGGCGGTCTTGGTCATCACGGGCATCACGGCGACAATCGACTTGCCCTTGCTGTCGGCGAGCGCGGCGCCGACGTTCGGCTGCTTGCCGAGCTTGATCAAATTGCGCGTGGTCGGGAACGGCAGCTTGAAGCGGCCGGTCTCGCCGCCCTCCAGCGCCTCGCGCGTCGACACCCAGATCGAGTCGGTCGATTCCTTGCCGTCATGGGCGCCGAGCTGCTCGGGCGGTGCGGCGGCCAGGAAGAACCAGGTGTCGAAGCGCTTCGGCATGCCCTCCGGCGTGATCCAGTGCGCATACGGCACGAGCTCATCGAGCGCGAGCACCATGCCGTTGTCGGTCAGCACCTTGAGGAAGCTGATCTTGCCTTCGTTCAACGCCGCGCGATGCGCGGTCGCAATCTCGTTCGCACGCATTGCATCGACCAGGTCCTTCGACCCCTGCGGCCGCGCCAGCAGGATGCCGCTCTCCTCGAAGGTCTCGCGGATCGCCGCGATCCGGAAGCCGAGCGCGTCGCCGTCGAGCCCTTCGCCGCCGGAATAGAGCGCGGGATCGGCGGCGATCTCCTTGTCGTTCTTGTCGACGCTGCCGCCCGGAAACACCAGCGCACCCGAGTTGAACTCGATCTGGTGATGGCGGACCATCATGAAGACTTCGATTTCGCCCGATGAGCTGCCGTCACGCAGCAGCAGCACGGTCGACGCAAGGCGCGGGGCAACGATCTCGGTCATGATTAACCTGCTGCACTGGATTGCGGTTGCAGATTGGCGCGGCGATCGACGCGCGCCACACGGGACAAGAGATAGTCGACCTCGGCCCTCGCCTGCGGCGTGATGACCGCACCCGGCTTGCGCTGCGCGCTAGAGGAGATGATGCCGCGCTTCTGCAGCACGTATTTGCGCACCGTGAGGCCGACGCCGGGCTGCTGCTCGTAGCGGATCAGCGGCAGATGCGCGTCGAACAGATCATGCGCGGCATCGCGCTTGCCGGCCTTGGACAGGTTGACGACGTCGATCAGCAGCTCGGGGAAGGCATAGCCGGTCATCGCGCCGTCGGCGCCGCGCTCCATCTCGAAATCGAGGAACAGGCCGCCATTGCCGACCAGGATCGACAACGGCCGCAGCGAGCCGTCCTTCTGGAAATTGCGCAGGGTCGAGATCTTCTCCAGGCCCGGCCAGTCCTCGTGCTTGAGCATCACGCAGGACGGCGAATCCATCACGATCTTGCGGATCACGGCCGGCGTGAACACGACGGTCAGCGTCAGCGGATAGTCCTGCAGCACCCAGGGAATATCGTCGCCGATCGCCTCCTGCGCCTGCTTGAAATAGCCGATGATCTGGTCGTCGGTACGCAGATGCGGCGGCGGCGCGATCATGACGCCGGCGGCGCCCGCATCCATCGACTTCTTCGCCAGCGAGCGCATCGTGGCAAAGCCGGGCGCCGAGACGCCGACGATGACCTGCAGCTTCTTGGCGCGCTTGACGAAGCGCAGCGCGACCTGCTCCGCCTCGGCGGCGTCGAGCTTCGGCGCCTCGCCCAGGATGCCGAGCACGGTGACGCCGTCGCAGCCGACCTCGGTGTAGAAATCGGCCAGCCGGTCGATCGATGCCTCGTCGATGCGGCCGTCGTCGTGGAACGGGGTCGGCGCGATCGCAAAGGTTCCTGCGGCCTGGGCGGTGAGTTTGGTCATGGGTGCCTCGTCTGTTTCGCCCTCTATACAGCGTCATTTCCCGATGCGCCATTGCGCATCGGGAAGCCGTCCCCGCAGTCGCGGGTGCCAATCCTTACTTGAACCGCCGCGCCGACTTCTTGATCTCCTCCTCGGAGAAGAAGATCTCCTTGGCGTGGGTGACGATGTCCTCCGCCTTCCATCCCGTGAACGGCGGCGTCCAGCCCTCCATTTCCATCATCCGCATCTCGCGGACGCCGCGCGGGCCGGAGACGCCAAGCACCTTGCCGGTCTGGTCGCCCGACAGGTCGCTGACCATGTAGAGCACGGCCGGCGCGATGCCATCCGGGCCGAGCGCCGCACCCGGGTTCTCCTTGTAGCGCGGCAGGTCCGCGGTCATGCGGGTCAGCGCGCCCGGCGCCAGGGTCCAGATCCGGATGTTGTACTTGCGGCCCTCGATCGCCAGCACGTTGGAGAGGCCCCAGATGCCGCCCTTGGCGGCGCCGTAATTGGTCTGGCCGAAATTGCCAATCAGGCCGGAGGTCGAGGACGTGTTGACGATGACGCCGCCGCCATTGTCGCGCATCCATTTGAACACCGGCTGGGTGCAGCAGAAGGTGCCCTTCAGATGCACCTTCATCACCTTGTCCCAGTTCGCTTCCTTGGCCTTGTGGAAGGTCTCGTCGAGCAGGATGCCGGCATTGTTGACCAGAATGTCGGCGCGGCCGAAATGCTTGATGGCATCGTCGAACACCGACTGGCCGCCGGCAAGCGTCGAGATATCGGCGCCGTTGGCGACGGCGCGGCCGCCCTCGGCCTTGATCGCGTCGACCACCTTGTCGGCCATCGACTTGTCGGAGCCCGAGCCGTCGCGCGGGCCGCCGAGATCGTTGACCACCACGGCCGCGCCCTCGCGCGCAAACAGCTTCGCATAGGCTTCACCAAGCCCGCCGCCGGCGCCCGTGATCAGCGCCACCTTGCCGTCGAGTAATCCCATGGTTGTTTTCTCCGTGTTGTTCTTTCTTCTTCACCTCTCCCCGTCTGCGGGGAGAGGTCGGATCGCCCTTGCGATCCGGGTGAGGGGTACAGGTCTGTCCGCAAGACCACCGTTGCGGAGAAAGCCCCTCACCCCACCCTCTAAGAGCGAGCTTCGCTCGTCTCGACCCCGCAAGAGCGGGGCGAGGGAGTCGACGGCCGTCGAGCGTTGCTACGCCAGCACCGTCTTGCCGCTCTTGATCACGGTGACGCCGCGCGACTTCACTTTGGCCTCGAACGACACCACATTGCCGTCCTTCCACAGCTCCATGGTCACGGTCTCACCGGGGAACACCGGCGAGGAGAACCGCGCCACGTGCTGCTTGAAGGCGGACGGATCGTAGTCGGCATAGGTCTGCAGCACGCCGCGGCAGGTGATGCCGTAGGTGCACATGCCGTGCAGGATCGGCCGCGGGAAGCCGGCCTTCTTCGCAAACTCCGGATCGGAATGCAGCGGATTGCGGTCGCCGCACAGCCGATAGACCAGCGCCTGGTCGGGCCGCGTCGTGATGTCGACCACCTTGTCCGGCGCGCGCTCCGGCACCTTGTGCGGCTCGGGCTGGCCGTCGGACGGGCCGCCGAAGCCGCCATCGCCGCGGGCGAAGCGCGAGGCGACCAGCGTGGCGAGCTTGTCGCCCTTCTCGTCCTTCAGCACGGTCTGGTGGCGGATCACCGCGCCCTTGTCCTTGCCCTTGTCGAACACGTCGAGCACGGTCGAGTCGGCCGTGATGTGCGCCGCGGTCGCGAACGGCTTGTGGAAGGTGATGTCGCGCTCGCCGTCGACCACCATGACGCGGTTGAGGTTCATCTCGCCGGGACCGGCGCCCCAGGCCGCGACCGAGGCAAACGTCGGCACCACCTTGAGCGGGCGCGGCGTCAGCACGCCCTCATTGACGAAAGCGAGTTCCTTCTCGTCCATCGGATCGGCACCCAGGCCGATGCCGTAGGCATAGAGCATCACGTCGCGGTCGGTGTAGCTGTATTTCTGGCCGAGATTCTTCAGGGCCATCAGCTGTTCGTACACGATCGGCATTGTTGTTTTCTCCCCGAATGTATTCTTAACGGCACGGTGCCCATTACTGCGCCCTCTCCCCTTGTGGGAGAGGGCAGCACCGGCAGTCGTCTCAAACTCGTTTCGGTGAGGGGTTCGCGCCACAGAGAGATTCTCTACGCGGAGAGAGACGCCTCACCCGCCTTCGCTTTCAGCGAAGGCACCCTCTCCCACAGGGGGAGAGGGTAAAATCAGGCTGGCGTGAAGAACGGCAGCGGGGCGCCGTCGGTCGGCTTCCACACCACCTTCACCTTCTGGCCGATCTTCACCTGCTCCAGATCGCAATCGACGATGTTGGTCTGCAGCGACGGACCTTCCTTCAGCGTCACATAGGCGATCGCATAGGGACCGGTCGGCGACTTCCGCATCAGGCTGTAGGTGTAGACCGTGGCCTCGCCGCTCGACTCTTCCCACACCGTCTTGTCGGAGAAGCAGAACGGGCAGATCGCGCGCGGGAAGTAATGCGCCTCGCCGCAAGTGTTGCAGCGCTTGATCATGAACTTGCCCGCCTTCGCCGCTTCCCAGAACGGCGCGGTCTCCGGGTTGGTCACCGGGGCATTGTACTTCTTCGCTTCAGACATCACGCACGCTCCAGAATGCAGGTTGAGGCGGCGTGGCGAACGCCGAGCAGACCGCCGGTGCCGTGGGCGATCGCCAGGTCGCAGTTCTTCACCTGCACCTTCGGATGCGCCTCGCCGCGCAACTGGCGCACAGCCTCGAGGATTTTCGTCATGCCGCCGCGATTGACGGGATGGTTGCTGCACAGGCCGCCGCCATCGGTGTTGAACGGCAGCTTGCCGACGCCCGAGATCAGATTGCCGTCGGCGACGAACTTGCCGCCCTCGCCCTTCTTGCAGAAGCCGAGATCCTCGAGCTGCATCAGCACCGTGATGGTGAAGCTGTCATAGATCGAGGCGTATTTGATGTCCTTCGGCGTCACGCCCGCTTCCTCGAAGGCGCGCGGACCGGACCACACGCCGGCGGAATAAGTCAGGTCGAGATCCTTGCCGCCACGCGGGCCCTTCATCGCCTCGCCATGGCCGATCAGGCGCACCAGCGGCTTCTTCAGGCTCTTGGCGATCTCGGGCGTCGTGACGATCATCGCGCCGCCGCCGTCGGTGACGACGCAGCAATCCATCCGGTGTAGCGGATCGGAGATCATCGGCGAGTTCAGCACGTCCTCGACGGTGACGACCTCTTTCAGCATCGCATGCGGATTGTATTGCGCGTGATGCGAGGCCGCGACCTTGATCCAGGCGAGCTGTTCGGAGGTGGTGCCGTAGTCGTGCATATGGCGCATGGCACACATGCCATAGGCATTGTGCGTGGTAGCCCCGTAGGCGGATTCGAAATCGGCCTCGGCACCCGACGCGCGCGGCGGCATCGGGCCGGTGCGCGGTTTGCCCGCCAGCGTGACCAGCGCGACCGAGCATTTGCCCGCGGCGATCGCCTCGGCGGCGTGGCCGAGATGGATCAGATAGGAACAGCCTCCGGTCTCGGTGGAGTCGACGTGACGCAGCTTCCTGGTGTTGAGGCCGAGATAATCGACCATCGGCCACAGCCCGCCCGGCGCGTCGCCGGCGCAGAAATAGCCGTCGATGTCGTCCTTGGTGAGCCCGGCATCCTCGATCGCGCCCTTGGCGACCTCGGCGTGCAGCTGTGCTGTTGATTTATCGGGTGCGTGCCGGGTGGGATGTTCGTAGATCCCGGCAATGTAGGCCTTGCCCTTGATGGTCAAATCGCTCTCCGCTGGCGTTTCTTCGCTCGAGCGTTTTTCTGAACCGACGACGCGACCTTGGCAAGCGCGGAAATATTCCGTCAGGCGAGACTGCGCGCAAGCACGGTACGCGCTCCCAAAACACAGATGTCGTCCCGGTGAAAGCCGGGACCCATAACCACAGGATTGTGTGGTGAGAGTGAGCTGTGGCCCCAGCGTCGCGCTACAACAAAGTGCGGTGGTTATGGGTCCCGGCCTTCGCCGGGACGACACCGAATTTGTGGCACGCTATCGATCGCGCAGCCCGGACCAATTGCCAACAGTCAAGTCTGGCTGCGCCGACCTAAACTCATCTGAGACGATCCCGGCGCCCACGGAAACTCGCCGCCTCGATCCGGGAATATGACCTGGTGGCATTCAAAGTTGTCGTTTCCGTAAAACCATCTGCTCCACCCGAGATGGGATCGATAGTGCTCGACAGCGACCGGGAGCAGCACCGCGGAGGCATTCTCGAATATCTCTTCCGTTAGCTCGCCAACGGGAAACCGTCGTCCAGCCTCGAGTTCGCGATAGATGTGCCAGAATGTATCCTGGGCGTTCTCCATCGACATTGAGAACAGGATCAATTCCGGAAGCTTGAATTTCAGCCAAAATCCGGTGGTGTACGAGAAGCCCGGGCCTACGTCGTCCGATGCGACATGCGTACCGAACCAGCCATGTCGTCGGATATGCTCGACGAAATTCTGCTCGTGTTTGTCGAGCCGCTCCGGAGCAGCATCGAGCGCTGTGAACACCCCCTACTCCGCCGCCATCTGCCGCGGCGCGGGCGGCGGGTTGGCGAGGTCGGCGGCGAGTTGCGCGTAGCGAACCTTCGCTTCCTTGATCGCCTTGTCCTTCACCGGACCGTAGCCGCGGATGCGATCGGGCAGCGCCAGCAATTCGACCGCAATATCGTGGTTGAGTGGCGACAGCAGGTTCAGCACGGTCGCGACATCCTTCTCGTAGCCCGCGATCAGATCGCGCTCCAGCTTGCGGTCGGCGTTGTAGCCGAAGATGTCGAGCGGCGTGCCGCGCAGGAAGCGGAATCTCGCCAGCCCCCTGAAGGCCGACATCATCCACGAACCGAAGGCGCGCTTCTTCGGCCGGCCCTGCGCGTCGAGCCCGCCGCCGAGGAGCGGCGGCGCCAGATTGAAGTTGAACTTGAACTCGCCCTCGAACTGATCGCGCAGCTGCTTCTCGAAGCGGCCGTCGGTGAACAGGCGCGCCACCTCATACTCGTCCTTGTAGGCGAGCAGCTTTGCGTAGTTGATCGCGACCGCGCGCGGCAGCGCCTCGCCATAGCCGCCCTTGGTGGCGGCATCGCGCACCTGGTCGACCAGCTTGCGATAGCGTCTTGCCAGACGTGCATTCTGGTAGTCGGTCAGGAACGCCATGCGATGGGTGATGATCTCGTCCAGCGACATCGCATCCAGCGATTTCGGTGGCGCGATTTCGTCGTCGCCCTTCATCATCCCGCTCAGCCGCGCCGGATCGGCCGCGGCCAGGCGACCGAGCTGGAACGCCTGCGTGTTCATCTTGATCGAGACGCCGTTAACCTCGATCGCCTGCAGAATCGCCTCCGCCGACAGCGGCAGCAACCCGCGCTGATAGGCAAAGCCCATCATCATGATGTTGGTGGCGATGGAGTCACCGAGCAGCGCCTCGGCCGGCTTGGTGAAGTCGAAGAAGGCGGAGTCCTTGCGCAGCTCGGTCTCCAGCACGCTGTTGACCTTGCGGCTCTGGAAGTTGAAGTCGCGGTTCAGGATGAAATCCGCGGTCGGGATCACGTGGCTGTTGATGATGCCGACGGTGCGGCTCGCATCGCACAGCGTGATGGTGTCCTTCGACGCCGCCACGACCTCATCGGCGGCGAGCACCAGATCGGCCGTTCCGGTCACGATGCGCGAACAGGTCACGTCGGCGGTGTGCTCGGAGAGCCGAACGTGGCTCAGCACCGCGCCGCCCTTTTGCGCGAGACCCGACATGTCGAGGATCATCGAGGCCTTGCCCTCGATATGCGCGGCCATGCCGAGCAGCGCGCCGATCGTCAGCACGCCGGTGCCGCCGACGCCGCCGACTGCGATGTTGTAGGGCCGGTCGAGCGCGGGCTTGGAGGCCGGCTCCGGCAGATTATCGATGCTGCCGAGCTCGGGCGGCGCGCGCCGCCTGAGCTTGCCGCCGTCGACCGTGACGAAGGACGGGCAAAAGCCCTTCACGCAGGAATAATCCTTGTTGCAGGTCGACTGGTTGATGGTGCGCTTGCGCCCGAGCTCCGTCTCCAGCGGCTCGACCGAGATGCAGTTCGACTGCACCGAGCAGTCGCCGCAGCCTTCGCAGACCGCGGGATTGATCAGCACGCGGCGCTGCGGATCCTCCATCAGGCCGCGCTTGCGGCGACGGCGTTTTTCGGCGGCGCAGGTCTGCACGAACACGATCGCCGACGTGCCCTTGGTGTCGCGGCACATCTTCTGGACGTTCTCGAGCTCGTCGCGATGGAACAGCTTGACGCCGGGCGCGATCGTGTCGGCCGGATAGGCGCCCGGATTCTCCGAGACCAGATAGATCTCGCGGATGCCTTCGGCATGGAGCTGGAAGGTGATCTGCTGCGGCGAGAGATCGCCGTCGTGGCGCTGGCCGCCGGTCATGGCGACCGCGTCGTTGTACAGGATCTTGTAGGTGATGTTGGCCTTGGAAGCGATCGACTGGCGGATTGCGAGAATGCCGGAGTGAAAATAGGTGCCGTCGCCGAGATTGGCGAAGACGTGGTTCTCGTTGGTGAACGGCGCGATGCCGACCCACGGCACGCCCTCGCCGCCCATATGGGTGAAGGTCTCGGTTGACCGGTTCATCCACAGCGCCATGAAGTGGCAGCCGATGCCGGCCAGCGCGCGGCTGCCTTCTGGCACCTTGGTCGAGGTGTTGTGCGGGCAGCCCGAGCAGAAATACGGCGTGCGGCTGACCGGTGCCGTCGCCTGCATCTGGGTCGACTGGCGACCATTGAACCAGTCGGCCTTGGCGCGCAGCATCTCGGCGATTTCGGGATTGAGATTAAGTCGAAGCAGCCGTTCGGTGAGCGAGCTCGCAAGCGAGGCCACGCTGAGCTCGGCCGCGAAGGTCAGGAAGCGCTTGTCGTGATCGTCCATCTTGCCGACGATGCGCGGACGCACGTCGTCGCGCCAGTTGAACAGCTCCTGCTTGACCTGGTTCTCGACGATCTCGCGGCGCTCCTCGACAATGAATATCTCCTCGAGGCCGACGGCGAAGTTGCGCACGCCTTCCGGCTCCAGCGGCCAGGGCATGCCGATCTTGTAGAGGCGGATGCCGATCTTGGCGGCGATCTCGGGCGTGATGCCGAGCTCGCGCAACGCCTGGCGGATGTCCTCGTAGCTCTTGCCCGAGGCCATGATGCCGTAGCGCGCGTTCGGCGAATCCATCGTGATGCGGTTGACCTTGTTGGCGCGGGCGAAGGCGATCGCGGCAAAGCCCTTGTAGTCCTGCAACCGCCGGTCCTGCTCGAAGCGGTCGTCGGGCCAGCGGATGTTGAGGCCGCCCGGCGGCAATTCGAAATCGGTCGGAATGATGAACGGCGTCATCTCGTCGGTGAGGTCGATCTCGGCGGTCGTCTCGACAGTCTCGGTGATCACCTTCATGCCGACCCAGCAGCCGGAGTAGCGCGACATCGCGATACCCAGGAGGCCCATCTCGATCATTTCGTGGATGCTGGAGGGGTAGAGGTAGGGCATCAGCGCGGAGATGAAGGCGTGGTCGGACTGATGCGGGACGGTGGAGGATTTCGCGCCATGGTCGTCGCCGGCAAGGCAGAGTACGCCGCCATGCTTGGCGGAGCCGGCCGCATTGCCGTGGCGGAACACGTCGCCGCAGCGGTCGACGCCGGGGCCCTTGCCGTACCAAATGCCGACCGCGCCATCATATTTGGCGCCCGGCGACAGGGCGAGCTGCTGCGAGCCCCAGATCGCGGTGGCCGCGAGGTCCTCGTTCACGCCGGGCTGGAATTTAATGTTGTACTGCTCGAGATGCTTGCGGGCGGCGAACAGCTGCTGGTCGTAGCCGCCGAGGGGGGAACCGCGATAGCCGGAGATGAAGCCTGCCGTGTTGAGGCCCGCGGCGCGGTCGCGCCTGATCTGCGCCATCGGCAGGCGGACCAGCGCCTGGATGCCGGTCATGAAGACGTGGCCGGTGCCTTGGGTGTATTTCTGGTCGAGGCTGATAGGCCCTTGGTTGATTCCCATTTAGCCCTCTTTTCACTGGTCGCGACGACTGCTTTTAGCTAGTCATCCGAGCTTGTTAGAACCAGTCTATGTCGGATTTTCCGGCCCGCGCAGCACAATTCTGGGCGACCAGGCCCATCGCTCAAAAATCGCAATTTCGTGCCGGGAATATTGCAGGGCCGTTTCGGTTTCTGTCGCAGGACAGGCCCGCGGCGAAATGGCGTAACGCGTCTTGTGGACCGAAAGGTGATCGGATGCGGCGACGATTTCGAACGACGGGTGCGATTCTGGTCGCCGCGCTGTTGTGCGGCGCGCTCGCGACCCGCGAATGTGCCGCCGCGCCGACCGACGACGTCATTGCCCGCGGCAAGGCGCTCACGATCGCCGGCGACTGCGCCAGCTGCCACACTGCCGATCCGGCAAAGCCTTTTGCCGGGGGGAAGCGGATCGACACGCCGTTCGGTGCGGTGTTCTCGCCGAACCTCACCCCCGACCGCGATACCGGCATCGGCGGCTGGAGCGACGACGATTTCCTGCGCGCGCTGCGGATCGGCGTCGCGCCGAGCGGCGCGCATTATTATCCCGCCTTCCCCTACCCCTATTTCACGAAGCTGATCCGCGACGACATCCTGGCGATCCGTGCCTATCTCGCGACGCTGGCGCCGGTCAGCAACAAGGCGCCGCCGCCGGAGCTGCGCTGGCCATTGAACTACCGCGTGCTGATGCGGGCGTGGAACGCGCTGTTCTTCACGCCGGGCATCATCCAGCCGGACCAGAACAAGGGTGCAGAATGGAATCGCGGACGCTATCTCGTCGAGGCCCTCGCCCATTGCGGCGCCTGCCACACGCCCAAGAACGCCTTCGGCGCCGACAGGCGTGACCAGGCGCTCAGTGGCAGCACGGTGCAAGGCATGTTCGCGCCAAGGCTCGATGGCGCGGCGCGCAGCGGGCTGAAATCATGGAGCGTCGCTGACATCGCCGAATATCTGCAGAGCGGCCGCAACGGGCACAGCCATGCCGGCCCCCTGATGTCCGAGGTGGTGCTCAATTCGACCTCGAAGATGAGCGACGCCGACGTGCGCGCCATTGCGGTCTATCTGAAGGGCCTGCCCGCCGGCGCGCCGGAGCCGGAGGTCACCCCGCCCTCGCCGGCGCAGATGAGCAATGGCGAACGCATCTATCGCGGCGCCTGCATCGCCTGTCATGAGCTCGACGGCTCCGGCGCGCCGCGGATCTATCCGCCGCTGCCCGGCAACGCCAATCTGCAATCGGCCAATCCGGCGAGCACGCTGCGCATCATCCTCGACGGCGCACAGACCGTGACCACCCCGCGCGCCCCGAACGGCGGCTCGATGCCGGCCTATCCCAAGCTCACCGACCAGGAGGTCGCGGACGTTGCGACCTACATCCGCAATGCCTGGGGCAACGCGGCGCCGGCCGTCACTGCGGACGAGGTCGCCAAGGCGCGGACGGCGAAATAGCCGTTCAGCGCTCCTCGTCGCTGAACACGAATTTCGGCATCTCCCATCGGTAGCGGATTGCGAGCATGCGGAACGTCAGCCCGAGTGCGAAGGTCAGCGCGGTCCAGAGCTGGGCGTTCACCTGCAGCCCGGAGCCGGTCACATAGAACAGTCCCGTCACCACGGAGACGCTGGCGTAGAGCTCGCTGCGAAACAACAGCGGCACCTCGTTGCAGAGGATGTCGCGCAGCACGCCGCCGGCGCAGCCGGTGATCATGCCGGCGACGATCACGATCGGCAGCGCGACGTCGATTTGCGAGGCCACGTCGCAACCGGCCATGGTGAACACCACAAGTCCGATCGCATCGAGCACCAGGAATGCGAGGTTGAGCCGGTGCACGAGCCGCGCCAGGAGGATGGTGGCGAAGGCGCCCGCCGCCGCGACCGCAAGGTAGATCGGGTGCGCGACCCAGAGCAGCGGATAATGTCCGAGCAGCACGTCTCGGATGGTGCCGCCGCCGAGCGCGGTGATCGCGCCGAGCATGCAGACGCCGGCCCAATCCATGCTGCGCCTGCCTGCCGCCAGCGCCGCCGTCATCGACTGCGCCGCAACCGCAATGAACGAGAGCAAGTGCAGCACCGAATCGGTGGGCGGCATGGTCCACATTGAAAAGGCCTCATGAAACAGGTTGGAACCCGAGGAATCGGCGGTTCCTGCATGAACAGGTTGCAACATTGGCGCGGAACATCCTCGCGCGCCAGCCATTGTCCTCTGCGTTTAGCTTTCAGGTGCTAACGGAGGAACTTTGCAATGGCCCATCAACCTGACGATCCGTATCGCGCCAACCTGACCGAGGACGAAATGCGCCGTCAGGCGCGCTTCAACAGCCTGGACAACGAGCTGCAGCCGGACCCTGAACTCCAGGAGGGACCGGCCAGCACCACCAAGATCGCGATGTTCGCAGTCGCGGTGGCCGTGGTGCTCGGTGCGTTGTTCTACGGCTTGAATAATACCTCGGTGCATGAGGCGGGTACCACGCCGTCAGCGCAGACCGCGCAGCAGCAGCCGGCCAATCCGGCCGCGCCGCCTCCGGGCATGCGCGACGTGACGCCGAAGCCGAACAGCCAGCCCGGCACGACCACGGGCGCGGCACCTGCACAGCCGGCCTCTCCGTCGGCCAACAAGCCGACCGGACAGGAGATCGACCGCTCGGCGGCGCCGTCCGACTCGACCGGCGACAAGAACAAGTAATCCGCTCGCTATCGTGAGCGACGAAGCAGCGGGCCCCAGCGGCCCGCTGCCTTTTTGCGTGTGAGTCTACTTGAACATCTTGTTGAGCTCGCCGCCGGGATAGCCGTTGGCGAATTCGGTGAAGGTGCCCTTCTCGGCCATCTCCTTGGCCGCCTTCATCACGCCGGTCCAGGCCATCCGCGCCAGCGCTCCGCCGACGCTGATCCGGCGCACGCCGAGATCGGCGACCGATTGCAGTGTCAGCTCCGACGCGCCGCCGATCAACAGATTGACCGGCTTTGGCGCCACCGCCTTCACGACCGCGGAAATCTCCTCCTTGGTCGCGATGCCCGGCGAATAAAGGACGTCCGCCCCTGCTTCCGAATAGGCCTGCAGCCGTTCGATCACCAGATTGAGGTCCTTCTTCCCCCACAGGAATGCCTCGCAGCGGCCGGTGAGCAGCACGCCGCTGTTGTCGGCATCGATCGCCTTGCGCGCCGCCTTGATGCGCTCGACTGCAAGCTTGTGCTCGAACAGCGGGTTGGCGGCGTCTCCGGTGGAGTCCTCAATGGAAAGCCCGGCGACGCCGGTCTTGACGCCGCGCGCGACATTGGCGGCAACCTTGTCGGGCTCGACCGCGAAGCCGCCCTCGAAATCCGCATTGACGGGAATATCGACCGCCGCGCACAGTGCGGTCAGGTGGTCGCAGACGTCATCGACGGTGACGCGGTTGTCGGCCTTGGCGATGGTCCATGCAAAGCCCGCGCTGGTCGACGCCAGCGCCTTGAAGCCGAGATGCTGCAAGGCGCGGGCGCTGCCGACATCGAACGGATTCGGAATGATGAAGCAGCCGCTCTCATGCAGCTTCCTGAAGGCGGCGCGTTTGTCAGCAGTTGGCAGTGGCATTGGTCGCTCCCTGGAGTCATTGGCCGCGCACAGATAGGCACCCACGCATCCGCCCGCTAGTGCGGCTCATGCGCCACGCGGCTGTCCTTCGGCGCCTGATCGCGTTCGTTCAGGCCGTAATCACGGATCACGCTTGCCACCCGCAGCCGGTAGTTCTCGAAAATCCGCGCGCGGCCCTTGGCCTGGGTCCGGCGATGTTCGATCGTGTTGCGCCAGGCTTCCACCGCAGCCTCGTCGCGAAAGAATGACAGCGACACGAACTTGCCCTTCTCGGTAATGCTCTCGAACCGTTCGACCGAGATGAAGCCGTCGATCTCCTGCAAGATCGGCTTCAGCTCGGCGGCGAGGTCGAAATAGAGATCCCGTTGCTCAGGCTTCGGCCAGACTTCGAAGATCACTGCGATCATGGGCACCTCCCGCACATTGCTGTTGTGGCCCTACTATACCTCGACCTTGCGGAGAAATGTCCGTTCCTCGGCGAGGATGAAGCGGTTTTCTTCCGCGAAGTTGAAGTTCGCCACGCCCTCCTTGTCCTGGCGCAGCCGCGCGCGATAGGCCTCATAGGCGGCAAGGCTGTCGAACGAGATCAGCGCAAAGGCGATGTTGTTGGTTCCCTCATGCGGCATCCAGTAGCCGATGAGGTCGCCGCCGCAGCGCGGAATGATCGAGAGCCAGTTCCGCGAATACTCCTCGAACATCGCACGCTTGAATGGATCGAGCTGGTAGCGGATGAAAACGGTGACGGTCATTGATGGCCTCCGGTCATGTTTCCGTTGTTGCGAGCGTCAGCGAAGCAATCCTCGCAATGACGGCACGGTGAACAATAGCGGCTTGTCCGACCTCGATGCTTCGTCTATCATCGAACTATGAAAGCAGGACCCGACATCTCCCGGATCGCCGCTCTGGTCGGCGATCCCGCACGCTGCAACATGCTGACCGCGCTGATGACCGGCCGCGCGCTGACCGCGAGTGAGCTCGCGCAGGAGGCCGGCATCACGCCGCAGACGGCGAGCTCGCATCTCTCCAAGCTCGAGGCCGGCGGGCTGATCGAGCCCGAGAAGCAGGGCCGCCACCGCTACTACCGCCTCTCCGACCCCGACGTCGCCGACGTGCTGGAAGGCCTGCAGGGCATTGCCGCTCGCGCCGGCCATATGCGGGTGCGCACCGGGCCGAAGGATCCGGCGCTGCGCCGCGCCCGCATCTGCTACGACCATCTCGCCGGCGATCTCGGCGTGCAGATGCTCGACAGCATGAAGCGGCAGAAGCTGGTCCGCCAGAGCAAGCAAGCGATCGAGCTCACCGGCGAAGGCAAGCGCTTCATGGCCGAGGAGCTGCAGATCGACGCCGATGCGCTGACGCATCCGCGCCGGCCGGTGTGCAAGGCCTGCCTCGACTGGAGCGAGCGGCGGCATCATCTCGCCGGCACGCTCGGTGCTGCCATGATGGACCGCTTCACCGAACTGAAATGGGCCGCACGCGACCCTGCGCCGGGCAGCCGCGTGGTCAATTTTTCGCGCAACGGCGAGAAGCGATTCGCTGCGCTGTTCGGCCCGGACCAATAGCGGCGCGCCTTCGGGCAAGCGTCGATGAACCGCCGGTCTCGCTTGCCTCGCCTTCCGATGTATTTTCGTACGCTCGCCATGAGCGCGCGGCTGCCCGCGTCCGCGAAATATTTCGAAGTGATGCTGAGCCGGCTTGCGGCGTGCTGACGCAGCTGTGAGCTGCAACATTCATGTCGCATTCAGGCCGCAACATTATGGTCGGCGACATCGGGCACGCCTTCTGCAATGATCCGGCCGGGCGAATCGGTAGACGAAAGTTTGTTGCGGTGCCGCAGCGCGGCCCAAAATAAAAAAGGAGAAGACATGAAGTATCTTTTTGCTGCAGCAGTTCTGGTGACGACCGCATTCGCCGGCATCAGCGCCGCTGATGCGGCCGGTGGCTGCGGCCCCGGCTGGCACCGTGGCCCCTATGGCGGCTGCGTCAGGAATCGCGGCGTCGTCGTCGCGCCGGGGGCCGTTGTCGTGCGCCCGCCGGTCGTGGTCGAGCGCCCCGTCGTGGTGGCGCCGCGTGTCCGCGCCTGCCCGTACGGCTTTGTCTGGCGCTACGGCCGTTGCCGCCCGATCTGATCGCGGCAGATTCCGAACTAACAAAACCCCGCCTGGCGCGGGGTTTTTCTTTTCGTCATGGAGTCGACATCACCAGCGGCGCCAGTGATGACGGCGCCAATGGTGGCGACGCCAGCCCCAATGCCTGCGGTGCCAGTGCCGGTGACGCCAACCCCAATGGCGATGATGCCAGCGCAGCTCCTCGGGCTTCATGCGGCCGACCTCGTCACCCGTGGTGACGGCGGGATGCGCTTCGCCAGCCGCCGGCGCGCGTGCATCCTGGTTGAGGGGAAGCGGCGCGAGCGGCGCCGCCTGCGCCGTCGCTGCGAAGGTGACGGCTCCGGCGGCGACACCGAAGGCCATCTTCAGAAAATCCCGGCGTTCCATGAGCGTTTCCCTTTGTTGCTGAGTTGGACCAACTGCAGCGGCGAGTTTTTGCCTCGCGAGCTGAACGCTCGCTGAACCGCGCGTTCACGTTTCATGGAACCCGAGGGTTGTCGACGTCGTGACGTCACGCAACCATCATGCCGCCGTCGCCTCCTCCGCCAGCACCAGGAGATCGCGCGTGCGCGTCACCTCCGGCCAGTCACGGTTGAAGTCGGCGACTAGCCGCTTCATGTCCTCACTGCTCACCGCGCGCTCGAGCGCCTTCTCGTCGGCGAACTGATAAGTCGCCTGGTGCAGCGAGGGATCGCTCAGGCTCCAGCATCGCCAGGCGCGCTCGGCGCCGAACGATTTCATCGCGTCCGGCAGATGCTCGCGCGAATACCAGGCGTCGAAGGCGGCACGCCGGGCGGCGTCCGTGACGGTGGCGCGGACGACGAAATAGGCTGCGGGCATTGGTTTTCCTCCATGGTTTCATTTCGCACAGGCGGCCGGCATATGCTCCGTGATATGTCGGCCTGCTGACAATGCCTGATCAGGGGGATCACCCATGCTTGCCCGCCACCGCACCGCCCTGCTCTCGTTCCTGCTCGCCCTCGGCGCCGCGCTGCCCGTCGCCGCCGGGGAGATCGCGCTGCCGCGCGACGCACAGCTCGGGCCGCGCCCGTTTTATCTGGTCGACAAGATGAAGGACGGGCCCCTGAAGCAGCAGCTCAGCCAATGCACCGGGCCGTTCCACAAGACCGACTTTTCGATCGGCCACCGCGGCGCCGCGCTGCAATTCCCCGAGCATAGCCGGGAATCCTATCTCGCCGCGGCGCGGATGGGCGCCGGCGTGATCGAATGCGACGTCACCTTCACGCGGGATCGCCAGCTGGTGTGCCGGCATTCCCAATGCGACCTGCACACCACGACCAACATCCTGACGGTGCCGGATCTCGCCGCAAAATGCACGCAGCCCTTCAGCCCGGCCGATCCGGCCGCCGGCAGGAAGGCCTCGGCGAAATGCTGCACCAGCGACATCACGCTTGCCGAATTCAAGCGGCTCACCGCGAAAATGGACGGCTTCAATCCGGATGCGAGGACGCCCGAGGAGTACCAGAACGGCACGCCGCGCTGGCGCACCGACCTCTACGCCAATTCCGGCACGCTGATGAGCCATGACGAGAGCATCGCCTTGATCAGGAGTCTCGGCGCAAAATTCACGCCCGAGCTGAAGGCGCCGGAAGTGGCGATGCCGTTCGACGGCGACTACACCCAGGAGACATATGCGACCCAGATGCTCGCCGCCTACAAGGCCGCCGGCATTCCGCCGAGCGACGTGTTCCCTCAGAGCTTCAGCCTCAAGGACATCCTCTATTGGGTGAAGACCGAACCCGACTTTGCCGGCCAGGCGCTCTATCTCGAGGACCGCTACGAGAAAGCAGGCCTTGATCCGAACCGGCCGGAGACCTGGAAGCCGTCGATGCAGGAATTGAAAGCCTCCGGCGTCGCGATCCTGGGGCCGCCGATCTTCGCGATGCTGGCGCTGAACGACAAGGGCGAGATCGTCCCGTCGGCTTACGCCAGGGCGGCGAAGGCCGCCGGCCTCGATCTGATCGGCTGGTCGCTGGAGCGCGACGGGCCACTGAACAAGGGCGGTGCGTTCTACCACAAGTCGGTGAAGGCGGCGATCGACCGCGACGGCGACACGTTGACCGTGCTCGACGTGCTGGCAAGACAGGTCGGCGTCCGCGCGATGTTTTCCGACTGGCCGGCGACGACCACATTCTATGCGAACTGCATGGGGATGAAGTGAGGTCTTGCCGGGCGCGTTACGGCTGTCCCGCCCTACGCACCGTGCGCGCCCGCCATGACCATTCCGGCCGTTCCGCGCGCGGCAGAACGGGACTAGCATCATCGCCTTCCCGCCCGACGGGACAACACCACAGGGAGGCCGCCATGAAGCCAGGACAACCGGTCAAGGACGCCAGCCATCTCTACGAAGTCGAGCGCCGCGCCCAGCACGCCGCCCGCCCCGGCTTCCGCATCATGGAGCTGCAACTCTCGCCGACCCAGAAGGTGCCGTGGCACACCCACAGCAACATCTCCGACACCTTCTACGTGCTGGAGGGCCAGATGCGGCTGTTCCTGCAGGAGCCCAAGGAGGAGGTGAACCTGAAGGTCGGCGAAGTCTACGCCGTCCGCCCGACCCGCCCTCACCTCGTCACCAATGCCGGCACGACGTCGCTGACCTTTTTGATCCTGCAAGGCGTCGGCGAATACGACTACGTGCCGCTGGCGTCGAAGTAACTCCCTCCGCTGTCGTCCCGGCGAAAGCCGGGACCCATACGCCGCAGCAGATGTTGTTGAAGGGACTCGTCGCGGCAATAGCGCATAACAATTTGCTTCGGTGGTTATGGGTCCCTGCTTTCGCAGGAACGACGTGGGTGAGATTCCGATTCACATCTCAAACAGCCTATACGGTGTCATCACCCGCGCATGCGGGGCGAACCTGGCGATGACGGTGCGGGTTCCTCACACACGATCGTCGTCTTGGCGAAAGCCAGGACCCATATGTGGACGGCCCCCGTGGCACAAGAGCTGTTTGGTGAGATCGGATCGCTTGCATCCATATGTCCGGCCTGTTGGGTGCGATCGAATGGATCGCTGGCCAAGATGGTTTGCGCGATGCGAGTTCCAAACAACCACGCGGCCTGTTGGCGGCCGATGGG